>JBBRGH010000318.1:0-4200 GCA_038240915.1 Gemmatimonadales bacterium
AGAATGCCCTGGGCTACGACGCCCTGGCATCGGGCGCGGCGCTGCTTCCCGTCAACCTGCTGATGCTGCTGATCTCTCCGCTGGCCGGCCGGTGGAGCGCGCGCGGGGGGGCCCGGATTCCGATGACCGCCGGCGCGGCGCTGGCGGCGGCCGGGCTGCTGCTGGTCTCGCGGGGTGGGGCCGGGCAGCCGCTACCTCCCCGGCCTGCTGCCCGGCCTGGCGCTGTTCGGCACTGGGCTCGCGACCCTGGTCGCGCCGCTCACGGCCGCAGTGTTGGCGTCGGTGCCGGAGGAGCGGGTCGGGGTCGGCTCGGCGGTGAACAATGCCACGGCCCGGCTGGCGGGCCTGCTGGGGACGGCGATCATTCCGATCGCGGCTGGACTCGGCGGCCTGAAGGAACTGCGGGGGGCGGGTCTGGCCGAGGGGGTCGGCGCCGCGCTCCGGCTCAGCGCGGGGCTGTGTCTGGCGGGGGCGGCCGTGGCGTATGCTACTGTCCGGGACAGGGCCGCCGGGACGAGGAGGTAGCGTCCGAACCGAGCGGAACTCCGCTCGGAGGGTCGCTGGAAGGCCACCGACAGGCCGCCAGGCGCGCCTGGGCCGCCCCTTCGCATCGGGCGCGGAGGGGCCACTGGAATCGGGTGGTTTTCCGGGGTTGACACTCCGGCCTAAGCTGCTACTTTAGCAAGGCTTGGGGGGTTTGTAACTCCCGACACACATCGGATCACGTGACGGCGCCGCCGGCGCACACGCCACCTCTGGTCCTCCGAAGACAACGCGTGGGGCTCCACTGGAACCCCTCATCCTGGGCGAAAGCCCGGGTGTGCGCGGAGCGATACCACCGGACCGCCGCCCGTCGGCGTCCCCGGGTCGGTCGCCCCGCTTTTTCGCTAGTTGTTGGCTGGCTTTTTCGCGTGACTGCGACTGGATACGAATCGGCATATGGCTCGTCAAACGGCGCTCGACCGGTATCGCAACATCGGCATCATGGCCCACATCGATGCCGGGAAGACGACCACCACCGAGCGCATCCTTTACTACACCGGCAAGAACTACAAGATCGGTGAAGTCCACGAGGGTGCGGCCACGATGGACTGGATGGAGCAGGAGCAGGAGCGCGGCATCACGATCACGTCCGCGGCCACGACCTGCTTCTGGACCCGGAACAACATCCAGTACCGGATCAACATCATCGATACCCCGGGCCACGTGGACTTCACCGTCGAAGTGGAGCGCTCGCTCCGCGTGCTCGACGGCGCCGTGACCCTGCTCGACTCGGTGGCCGGCGTGGAGCCGCAGACCGAGACCGTGTGGCGCCAGGCCGACCGCTACGGCGTGCCCCGCATCATCTTCGCCAACAAGATGGACCGGGTGGGGGCGGACTTCGACCGCTGCCTGGCCATGATCCGCGACCGCCTGACCAAGAAGGCCTATCCGCTGCAGCTGCCGGTCGGCTCGGGCGAGATGTTCACCGGCCACATCGACGTGCTCCGGCGGGTCGAGTTCATCTTCGACGACGAGACGCTCGGCAAGACCTTCACCGAGATGCCCGTCCCCGAGGCCTACCGCGACCGGGTCGAGGCCGCGCGCCACGAGGTGATCGAGGCGGCGGTGGAGCACGACGAGGAGCTGCTGGAGAAGTATCTCGCCGGCCACGAGCTGTCCTTCGACGAGATCCAGCGCGCCATCCGGAAGGCCACCACCTCGGGCGCCATCGTGCCGGTGCTCTGCGGCGCCTCGTTCAAGAACAAGGGTGTGCAGGCGCTGCTCGACGCGGTGATCGACTACCTGCCGAGCCCGGAGGACGTCCCGCCGATCAAGGGCCACCTGCCGCAGCACGACGAGACCATCGCCGAGCGCTGCCCGCGGGACAACGAGCCGTTCAGCGCCCTGGCGTTCAAGATCGCCACCGACCCCTACGTCGGCCGGCTGACCTTCTTCCGGGTGTACTCGGGCTCGCTCAAGAGCGGCAGCTACGTCTACAACAGCACCAAGGACAAGCGGGAGCGCGTCGCCCGGCTGCTGCAGATGCACGCCAACAAGCGGGAGGAGATCGAGGAAGTGCTCGCCGGGGACATCGGCGCGGCCATCGGGCTCAAGGACACCCGCACCGGGGACACGCTGTCCGACGAGGACAAGCCGATCATCCTCGAGGCGATGAAGTTCCCCAACCCGGTCATCGACGTCGCCATCGAGCCCAAGACCAAGGCCGACCAGGACAAGCTGGCCATCGCACTGCAGAAGCTCCAGGAGGAGGATCCCACCTTCCGGGTCCGCTCCGACGCGGAGACCGGGCAGACGATCATCGCCGGCATGGGCGAGCTCCACCTCGAGATCCTGGTGGACCGGATGAAGCGGGAGTTCAAGGTCGAGGCCAACGTCGGCAAGCCGCAGGTGGCCTTCCGCGAGACCATCCGGAAGAAGGTCAAGGACGTCGAGGGGAAGTTCATCCGGCAGAGCGGCGGCAAGGGCCAGTACGGCCACGTCGTGCTCGACGTCGAGCCGGCCGAGCCGGGCGCGGGCTTCATCTTCGAGGACAAGATCGTCGGCGGCGTGATTCCCAAGGAGTTCATCAAGCCGGTCGAGGCGGGCATCCGCGAGGCGCTCGACAACGGCGTGCTGGCCGGCTACCCGATGGTGGACGTCAAGGCCTCGCTGGTCTACGGCAGCTACCACGACGTGGACAGCTCGGAAATGGCCTTCAAGATCGCGGGCTCGATGGCGATCAAGGACGCAGCCCGCCAGGCCGGCGCCGTGCTGCTCGAGCCGGTCATGGAGGTCGAGGTGGTGACCCCGTCCGACTTCCTGGGCGACGTGATCGGCGACCTCTCCAGCCGGCGGGGCAAGATCGGCGGCATGACCCAGCGCGGCGAGGCGCAGGTCGTGGCGGCCGACGTGCCGCTGGCCGAAATGTTCGGGTACTCCACCACGCTCCGCAGCATGACCCAGGGGCGCGCGGTGTACACGATGCAGTTCGACCACTACGAAGAAGTGCCGAAGAACATCGCCGAGCAGATCATTACCAAGGCGCAGAAATAGGCGGCCGGTCCGCCTGTCTGTCATAGTGCAGGACTTCACAGCCCACCGGGACTGAGCGACATGGCCAAGGCCAAATTTGATCGGACGAAGCCGCACGTGAACGTCGGGACGATCGGGCACGTGGACCACGGGAAGACGACGACGACGGCGGCGCTGACGAAGGTGTCGGCGGACCAGGGGTGGGGGACGAAGTACATCCCGTACGACGAGGTGGCGAAGGCCAGCGAGTCGCAGGGGCGGCGGGACCCGACCAAGATCCTGACGATCGCGACGTCGCACGTGGAGTACGAGACCACGCGTCGGCACTATGCCCACGTGGACTGCCCGGGGCACGCCGACTACGTGAAGAACATGATCACGGGGGCGGCCCAGATGGACGGGGCGATCCTGGTGGTGAGCGCGACGGACGGCCCGATGCCGCAGACGCGGGAGCACATCCTGCTGGCGCGGCAGGTGAACGTGCCGTCGGTGCTGGTGTTCCTGAACAAGTGCGACCTGGTGGACGACGCGGAGCTGCTGGACCTGGTGGAGCTGGAGGTGCGGGAGCTGTTGAGCGCGTACGAGTTCCCGGGGGACGACACGCCGGTGATCCGGGGCTCGGCGACGAAGGCGATCGAGGGGGACCCGGCATGGGTGGCCAAGTTCCTGGAGCTGTACGAGGCGCTGGACACGTTCATTCCGCAGCCGGTGCGGGAGACGGACAAGCCGTTCCTGATGCCGGTGGAGGACGTGTTCTCGATCACGGGGCGGGGGACGGTGGCGACGGGGCGGATCGAGCGGGGCCATGTGAAGGTGGGGGAGGAGATCCAGCTGGTGGGCTTCAACGCCGAGAAGAAGGCGGTGGTGACGGGGGTGGAGATGTTCCGCAAGCTGCTGGACGAGGGGACGGCGGGGGACAACGTGGGGCTGCTGCTGCGGGGCCTGGAGAAGGCGGAGATCGAGCGGGGGATGGTGCTGGCGAAGCCGAACAGCATCACGCCGCACACGCACTTCGAGGCCGAGGTGTACGTGCTGACGAAGGAAGAGGGGGGGCGGCACACGCCGTTCTTCAAGGGGTACCGGCCGCAGTTCTACTTCCGGACGACCGACGTCACCGGCAGCGTGGAGCTGCCGGCGGGGGTGGAGATGGTGATGCCGGGGGACAACATCCAGATGGTGATCGAG
>JBBRGH010000319.1:0-4180 GCA_038240915.1 Gemmatimonadales bacterium
GTCTCCTCCGTCGCAACAGGTGGCGGTCGAGTTGTGAGACCGGGTTTCAAGTGACTCGCTCCTCGGCAGCGGCGCAACCCTCGAACACGGCGATCGTATACCCGTCGCGCAGGGTCCGGAACACGGTGGCGAACAGCCAGCGCGGCACCCGCAACGCCCCCAGCTCGGCGGCCCGGCCGATGATCGACTCGCGGGACACCAGCCGGAACCCTGCCGATTCGATCAGCGCGCACGGCTCGGCCTGGAGCCGGCCGTAGGGGGCGCCCAGCGCCAGCAGCTTCCCGGCGATCTCGCGGCTGTACTTGCGGGCGAACGCCCGGGTTGTGAGGTCGCAGATCAGCGTGGGACGGGCGAAGGTCGTCCGCACCGCCCGCAGCAGCGCCGTCGCCTCCGCGTCGGTCAGGTAGGGCAGCACCCCCTCGAGCACCACGACCGGCTCGGGCAGATCGCGATAGGGCGTCAGCGCGGCCGCGAGCGGCTCGCGGTCAAAGCTGATGGCCACCCGGGTCAGCGGGTTGGGCGCCTCGCTCGCCGGCAGCCGGGACTCCTTGAGGGCCAGCAACGACGGCTCGTCCAGCTCGACCCAGCGTCCCCCGGCCAGGCGGAACGCGCGGGAGTCGAACCCCGCCCCGAGCACCACGATGCCCATGTCCGGCCGTCGGGCCAGCCGTTCCCTCAGCAGGTCGTCGATCAGCCGGTGCCGGGTGGCGTTGGAGACGTTGGGGCCTTCGAGGCCGCGGAACGGCTCGAAGATCTCCCAGGCCTCCGGGCTCATGAATCGCTCGGCGAACCGGTCCTGGCAGACGGAGCGCTCGGCGGCCGCGTCGATCGCACGCGCCCCACAGCAGTAGTAGGCGGTCTTGGACACCGGTCTCAGATCAGGGGACATCGAATCTCACCCGTCGAGGAGATAGCGCTCGCGGAGCACCCGCAAGTGATGCAGCTCGGGAGGCTCGCCCCGCGCCAGGCACAGAACCCGGTAGGCGAAGATCCGCTGGTCGTCGGCCAGGTGCCCGAGCACCTCCTTGACGGTCCATTTCCCGGGTGCATAGCTGCGGCCGGCCACGCCGGCCTCCGTCAGCGGCTCGAGCAGGCCGAGTACCTGGGCACCCGAGTGCTCCAACGCCTCGACGGCATCGCCGCCGGGGACGGCGTCGAGGTCGGCCTGGGCGGAGCCGGCAAACTCCCCCGGCTGCGGCCGGCCGGTGGGGTCTCGCACCATGGACAGTCCTCGAATGGTTGACTAAAGTCAGAGAATGGCCGACCCCGAGCAGATCGCCCTGGCCCGCCGTTTCAACCGCCTCGTCACCCAGCGCGTCGGGGCGCTGACCGATCATTTCCTCGGCCGCGACCGTCCGCTGGGCGCCTCCCGCCTCCTGTTCGAGATCGGACTCGAGGGCGCCGACCTCCGCGAGCTGCGCCGCCGCCTGGGCCTCGATTCCGGCTACGTCACCCGGCTGATCCAATCGCTCGAGGACGACGGCCTGGTCCGCTCGGCCACCGGCACCGGCGACCAGCGGGTGCGCCGCGCCCGGCTCACCGCGGCCGGCCGGCGTGAGCTGGGGGAGATGAACCAGCGATCCGACCGCGCCGCCGCCGCGCTGCTCGACGCGCTGCCCTCGCCCCAGCGCGCGCGACTGGTGGCCGCGATGGGCGAGGTCCATCGGCTGCTGCTGCTCGCCGGACTGCGGATCGAGCCCGTGGCGCCGTCGAGCCCGATGGCGCGCTGGTGCCTCGGCCAGTACTTCGCGGAGCTCGACCGGCGGTTCGAGGCCGGCTTCGATCCCGGCACCGGCCTGCCGGTGCCGGACCAGGAGCTCACGCCGCCACGCGGCACCTTCCTGGTGGCCACCGTGGACGACGAGCCGGTGGCGTGCGGCGGCCTGAGGACGTTCGCCCCCGGCATCGGCTATCTGAAGCGCATGTGGGTGGCGGAATCGGTCCGCGGGCTCGGCCTCGGCCGCCGAATGCTCGAGACCCTGGAGGCGGCGGCCCGCGCCCTCCGTTTCACCGCGCTCCGGCTTGAGACCAACGATGCCCTGAAGGAGGCCATCGCCCTGTACCGGAGCGCCGGCTTCCACGAGGTCGCCCCGTTCAACGACGAGCGCTACGCCCGTCACTGGTTCGAGAAGCCGCTCGCGCCGCCGAGCGACGCGCCCGCCCGCTAGCCCGCCACCGCCTGAACCCGCAGCGCGAGGCTGGCCGCTGCCTGACCGAGCGGCAGAAGCTCCTCGTGCCGCGGATTCAGCGCGCCGCAGCCGGAACCGCTCCTGAAGCCCGCTGGCCTGAGCCGGCGTGCCCGCCGGTGCCGCCGAGGTCAGTGGCAGACCTCGTATTCGCTCTGGACCAGGCCGCTGGCGAACGCGCGGGTGGCCAGGTGACGGAGCAGGATGTCGTGCCCGATGCTGCCGAACAGGGGGACGCCGGCGCCGAGCAGCACGGGAATCCGGGTGATGATCAGCCGCTGGATCAGGCCGGCCCGGAGGAAGCCCTGGATGGTGAGCCCGCCGTCCACGTAGGCGTGCCCGATGCCGCGGGCGGCGAGGGTGGCAACGATCTCCGGCGGCGTGCCCGACAGCCGCTCCACCACGGCGCCGGCGGGCGCGGGCGCCAGCGGCGCGTGGCTGAGCACGAACACGGGGCGGTCGCCGTAGGGCCAGGCGTCGAAGCCCAGCACCGTCTCGTACGTCTTCCGGCCGATCACCAGCGCGTCCACCGTGGCGATGAAGGCCTCGTACCCGTGCTCCTCACCCCCGCCGTGCGGCAGCCAGTCGAGGTTGCCGTCGCGGCGGGCGATGAAGCCGTCGAGGCTGGTGGCGATGAAGACGGAGGCGCGCACGGTCCGCTACTCGCGCTCGAGGCTGAGCGGGACCGGGGCGAACCCGTCCACCTGGTGCGTGCCGCTCAGGCCGGCGAGCCTTCCGGGCCAGAGGCACATGACCCGGCCACCGGACTCTCCCGCTTTCACTCGTCGCAAAGGCGGCAGGGCAGCACGGTCCCCAATCGTCCCGCCCGTCCGTCCGGCGTCAGTATCCAGGGCCGCACCTGCCAGGGGGGCGAGTGCCGCACATGCTGCGCGTGGCCGCAGGCGAGCTCCGCCACCCACTCGTGGTCCTCATCCTGGCGGAAAGCGACGATGGGGCGTTCGGTCATCGCGGATCCCGGTACCACGAGGGACGAAAGTCGGAGACCGCCTCCCGGTCCGTCCGCCGGGGCGGTCGCCCAATGGGCGCCGGCTAGCGGTCGGACTCCAGCCGGCGCGCCTCCTGGCCCTGGGCCATCAGCCGCTCGGCGAAGTCCATCCGCTCCTGGGTCTCGCTCAACTCCTCGTGCAGGCGGCCGACCTCGAGCTCGAGCGCCTCGAGCCCGGCCTCCAGATCGCCGGGGCCGGCGCCGGTCCGCCCGCGCAGGCGCTGGGCCCAGAGGCCGAGGCCGAGCGCCAGGCCCACGTGGACGGTGGCGTGCACCGGCTCGGCGGCCGCCGCGGCGAAGCCGACCGCCACCAGATTGACGGCGCTGAGCACGACGGCGATCGGCTGCCAGACGGTGGGCTTGAAGTGCATGTGGGCTCCCGGGGGGTGACCGCGCAGGGCGGTCTCACAGCATCCGGAAGATGCCATCCCGGCCCGGCGGGAACAACCGCGTCGGCCCCGGCGCCGCCGGGCGTCTCAGCTTCACCCTACCTTCGCTATGGCGAAGCGGCGGGCGGGGCCGCGGGCGCCGCGATCGTCGCGCGCGCCTGCGCCCCCTGGGGCAGGGGCGCACCGGGGCGGAGAGTCTGGCGCTCGAGTTCGGCCTGATTGAAGGCCCGGGACTGGCCGCGTGGAATGGTCAGGCTCCGCCACTCGCCGCCGGCCCAGTGGCGGGCCAGCAGCACGATCTGCCCCACGTGATAGGCCAGGTGACCGAGGTGCCGGTTCAGCGCCTGTCCCACCGAGTGCGGCTCGGCCCGGATGTAGACCGTGCGCTCGACATCCGCCGGGCTCAACCCGTCCATCGTTCCCAGCAGGAGGTCCCACGCGCCCGCCCACTGCCCGAGCAGCTCGACCCGCGTGGCATCGTGGCCGAGCACGAACTCGCGGTCCCGGTCGCGGTCGGCCTTCTCGCCATCGGTGGTGAGGAAGTCGGTGCAGCGGGAGCGGAGGTTGCCGCTGATGTGCTGGACCACGATCGCGATGCT
>JBBRGH010000320.1:0-4157 GCA_038240915.1 Gemmatimonadales bacterium
TGCAGCGGCCCGCGCACGATCGGCACATAGAGGTGCATCCCGCTCGCGCCGCTGGTCTTCACCAGCGGCGTCATGCCGAGGGTCTCGAGCGCCTCCCGCACCGCCAGCGCCGTTTCCCGCACCCGTCCGAACGGCGCCGCCGGCCCGGGGTCGAGATCGAAGTGGAGGTAGTCGGGCCGGCTGCTGTCGTCGCAGCGGGCGTACCACTGGTTCAGGTCGATGCAGCCGAGGTTGACGAGCCACAGGAGCGACGGGAGGTCCTGGGCCATCGGGAAGTCGATCACCCCGGCGGCCTTGTGCCCGATGGCGCAGGTGCGGATCCACTCCGGCCGGGGAGACGGCGCCCGTTTCATGAAGAAGCACTTGCCGTGAATACCGTTGGGATATCGCTTCATCACCATCGCCCGGTCGGCCAGGTGCGGCAGCAGGGCGGGGGACACGTCGGCGTAGTACTGGAGCAGGTCCCGCTTGGTGACGCCGGCCTCGGGCCAGAAGACCTTGTCGAGGTGGGTGAGACGCAGGCTCCGCCGCCCCAGGCGAAGCTCGGTCTCGTCAGCCGTCGAGGGCAGGCGCGGGATCGCGGCGGATCGGGTCGTCGTGGGCATCTGTCGGTTTCGTCTTCCTCGGCCGCCTGCCGCGGCGCACCGCGGTGGCGACCGGCACGCAGTCCAGTTCTACTTCTCCTCGCGCCGCCCGAAGCAGGAGGGCGCCGCGGCTCATGTCGCCCCGGCCGACGAAGTCCACCGGAAAAAGCAGCCGCTCGCCGACGGCTTCCAGAAGCACATCGATGTATTTGCCGGTGGCGACGCTGCCGAGCAGGACGATCTCCGCCAGATCCGAACCCAGCGAGGCCACCCGGTCGATCTCCCGCAGGTCCCGGAGGAACGGCTCCCGGTAGACCGGATCGAGCGGGCGGATTTCGCCGGCCGCGAACGCCCGCAGTTCGTCGGCGGTGACCGGGGCGTCCGGTGCGAGGAGTCCGCGATTGGTGGTGATGATCTGGACGCCCAGGACCCCGGCGGGAGGCCGGGCGAACCGGCGGGCGTAGGCCAGCTTCCCCCGGAAATAGAGGCCGCTCAGGAAACTGAAGGCGTCGGCCAGGGGGACGGTGCCACCCGCATCGAGCATTCGTGCGAGCGGGAACCGTCCCTGCCCGCCCAGCAGCAGCGCGGCACGCTTGCCGCCGCAGTGCGCCGGCGAGAGGAGGAGGATCCGCGGCGTCGTCTCGATCCTCATGCGGCAGTGTGGCCCGTCCGGCCCTCGCCGTCGGTGGTGGTCGTCACCATTCGCTGTTGTCAATCTGGCCTGCATCCTGCTTCCTCCCGCGTCGACGCGAAGAAACGGCCGCAACTTCGCTCTCACCGGGGCCGGGTGAAACACCCGTGGGGCGACGTGCCGGCACGGTCGGACCGACCCTGCCGGGCCGCTCCCCTTGCGTGGTCGCGAGGGCAACTCCGGCGTCTCTCGCCGACTGAGTACTATTCCTGGCTATGTCCCTCCTCAGAAGCCCGAGCATCGTCGCCCGGGTGGCGCTCGCGCTGGTGCTGGCACTGGCCGCGGCCGGCTGCGCGCCCGCGCTCCAGCCGGCTGCGCTGGCGCCGGCGGCCGTGGCGCCGCAGGACAGCCTCGACCTGACACTGTTCCTGGTCGGCGACGCAGGGAGCGCGCTCTACGACCGGGAACCTGTGCTGCACGTGCTCTCCCGGCAGCTCGATTCGCTCCGCCCGGTTCGGCGCTTTGTGGTCTTTCTGGGCGACAACGTCTATCCCCGAGGCGTGCCACCGGCCGGACATGCCGGCCGCGAGGACGCCGAGCGGAAGCTTTCGGCCCAGGTCCGCGCCATCGCTGACGCTGGGGCCGAGGGGCTCCTGGTGCCCGGCAACCACGACTGGGATCGCCAGGGGAAGGATGGCTGGAATGCGATCCGCCGGCAGGACACGCTGGTGCGGCGGCAGGGCGGCGCGGCCGTGCGCCTGGCGCCGCATGCTGGGTGCCCGGGGCCCGAGGTCGTGGACGTGGGGAGCCGGCTCCGCGTCATCGCGCTGGACAGCGAGTGGTGGCTGCACGGATATGCCCGGCCCTCCGGCTCCGACTCGCCCTGCGCTACCCGCACCGAAGCCGAAGTCGTGGACTCCCTCCGGGGCGCCCTGCGCGACCGGGGCGGGCGCCACGCGATCGTGGTGGACCACCACCCGGCCCGCTCGGGCGGCGAGCACGGCGGCTCCTTCTCTCTGGGCGATCACATCTTCCCGCTTCGGAACGTCAAGTCCTGGCTCTGGATTCCGCTCCCCATCATCGGCTCGCTCTACCCGCTGGCGCGGCAGATGGGGTTCTCGAACCAGGACATCAGCGGACGGAAGTATCAGCTGCTGGTGCGGGCGCTCGAGGGGGTCTTCGCGCAGGATCCGCCGCTGGTCCTTGCCTCGGGGCACGATCACGACCTGCAGGTCATCCGGGGCGGGAGCGCCGAGGTCACGCACGCCGGCTATCAACTGGTGAGCGGGGCCGGCATCCTGGGGCACGCGGGGCTGGTACGGAAGGTGGACGGCGCGCTCTTCCAGCGGACCGGCGGCGGCTTCATGCGGCTGGACTTCACCCGGGACGGCGGGGTGCGCCTCTCGGTGACCGCGGTGTCCACCGCCGGCGCCGGCCCGGAGCGGGCGAGTGCCGAGGTCTACTCCCTCTGGCTCACCGCCGCCGATACGCCGTGAGCGTCCCCCGGCCGTTGCGACCTTCGTCGGCGATCAGCAGGGCGCCATCCGGGCCGAGCGCGAGCCCTTCGGCCTGAGGGTGATCGCGCCGCCTGAGGCGGCTCGTGCTCACGACCCTGCCGCCATCGGTGATCTCGGCGAGAGCACGCTCCCGGCCGGCGAGCACCAGATACCGACCATCGCCGACCCGGAGCAGCTCCGACGGATGGAAGGTCGAGCCCTTGAGCTGGCGGGTGACTTCCGCCAGGCCGATGGAGACCGCGGGGCGCGCTTCCAGCGCCTTCCGGTCGAGCGACCACCGCAACACCGTCAGCCGCCCCGCCAGGGATGCCGTCCGTGCCACCTTGCAGACGAACAGCAGCGCGCGCTCGGCCGGCTCGTAGGCCATGCCCTCCGTCTCGCAGCGGCGGCCGACGCCGGTGGTCTGGGTGACGTAGGGGACGGACTCCCCGTCCGCCCCCTCCCGGCCGGCATAGAGCACCCCGTCGCTGGTGGCGAGGATGACCTGGCGGCCCACGATGGCGATCGCCTCGAAGTCGCCGTGCAGCGCCGGGCGGCCGAAGCTGAACCGCTTCACCACCCGATGGCTGGCGGGATCGAGCTGATAGATGATCGCCCGCTCGTCGTCCTGCGCGAACAGCTGCCCCGCGCTGTCGACGGCGAGGCCGCTGATCTCCTGCAGGGCCGTGGGCAGGGCCCACCGATCCGCTCCCGGCGACTCCAGATCGTACCGGCCCAGCAGGGATCCTCCCGCCGACTGCAGCGCCGCCGCCGGCCCCGGGACCCCGAGGGCGATCGCGAGCAGCGCTGCCCGAACCAGCCCCGTCATCGGACCGCCAGCAGCCGGTCCGTCCGCGGGGAGGCTTCGACCGGCGGCGTCAGGTGGCTCTCCCACCAGGCCCGCGCCTCGGCCTGGGTCCACCGATGGTCGAGCGGGATCCGGTCCAGCTCGGCCACGATCTCGTCGGCCGTGTCCGGGCGATCCGCCGGTTGCTTGGCCAGGCAGCGCATGACCAGCTGCTCCAGCGCGGGCGGGACCGGCCGGCCCAGCCGGGCCCCGGGCGGCACCGGGGCGGCCTGGATGTGCTGGATCAGCATTCGCAGGGGGCTGTCCGCCTCGAAGACCAGCTGGCCGGTGAGCAGCCAGTAGGCCACGCATCCCAGGGCGTAGATGTCGGCCCGGCGGTCGATCGCCTCGCCGTTGGCCATCTCCGGGGCCATGTAGGCCGGCGTCCCGGTGGTTATCTCGGCGTTGGTCTTGATGGTGTCGAGCATCGACTGGTCCTGGTCGTACGTCACCAGCCCGAAGTCGAGCACCTTCATGAAGTCGTACTCCCGCCCCATCCGGCAGAGGTAGATGTTGGCCGGCTTCACGTCGCGATGAACCAGGCCTCGGTCGTGGGCTTCGCCCAGCGAGTGACAGGTCTGCCGCAGGATCTCGACCAC
>JBBRGH010000321.1:0-4157 GCA_038240915.1 Gemmatimonadales bacterium
CGACTTCCTCCGTCTGGCGAACGCCCGCTATCAGGTGGGACAGGCCACCCTGCTCGACGTCCGGCAGGCCGAGGTAACCAAGGGCCAGAGTGACGTGGCCCTGCTGCGCGCGGTGCAGGCGGAGAACGAGGCCAAGCTCGAGCTGCTGCGCCGGATGGGCGTCGAGCCGCCGGCCCCGGTGGACCAGATCGCGCTCAGCGATTCTTTCCCGGTCACCGCCCCGGCCCTCGGCCTTGATTCGCTGCTGGCCCTGGCCGACGAACAGAATCCGGCGCTCCGCTCGCTCCGGGCCCGGCGCACGGCGGCGGCCTACGGTGTCCGCTCGGCCAAGAGCGAGTTCCTCCCCACCCTTTCGGCCCAGGCGGGGTGGAGCGGCTTCACCCAGCAGTTCACCAACACCGACGTCCTGCTGGGCCAGACGCTGACCGAGGCCCGGTCCCAGGCCGAGGGCTGTCAGGCGAACAACGAGGTCCGCGCGGCGGTGAACCTCGGCACCACCGACTGCTTCGCGGCGGCGGGCCTCGACAACACCGGGAACGCGCTCGACCCGGCGGTGAGCCAGCAGATTCGGACCACCAACAACGTCTTCCCCTTCGACTACACCGGGCAGCCGTTTCAGGCCAGCCTGCGGATCTCGCTGCCGATCTTCACCGGCTTCGGCCGTTCGCTCCGGCTGTCGCAGGCGCGGGCCGACGAGCAGGATGCCGACGAGGGGGCCCGGGCCCGGCGGCTGCAGGTGCGGAGCGAGGTCCACGCCCGCTTTCTCGGGCTGCAGACCGCCTATCAGGCGATCGGCGTCCAGGCGGCCAACCGCGCGGCCGCGCGCGACCAGCTCCGGCTGGCGCAGGACCGCTACCGGCTGGGTGCCGGCACTTCGCTCGAGGTCTCCGACGCGCAGAACGCCGTCCAGCAGGCCGAGGGCGACTACGTGAACGCGGTCTACGATTACCACAAGGCCATCACGGCGCTCGAAGCCGCGGTGGGGCGTCCCCTTCGCTAACGAGGAACCGACATGTCCCGCGGGATGAAGATCGGCCTGATCGTCGCCGGCGTCGCGCTCGCCCTGGGTGGCGGCATCGCCTACCGGATCAACCAGAAGCAGCACGCCGGTACCGAGGTGCGAATGGAGCGCGCCGGCCGGCGTGATCTGGTGAGTGCGGTGACCGCGAGCGGGAAGATCGAAGCCAAGACGGCGGTGGACATCAGCGCCGACATCACCGGCCGGATCATCCGCATCGCCGTCCGCGAGGGCGACCTGGTGAACAAGGGACAGTTCCTGATCCAGATCGACCCCGCCCAGTACCAGGCGGCCGTGTCGCGGACGCAGGGCGTGGTCGCCGCCGCCGAGGCCACCCTGACCCAGGCCCGGGCCAACCTGGACCAGTCCGAGCGGGCCTGGAACCGGTCCCGGCAGCTCACCCAGCTGGGGCCGAACCTGATCGCGCCTGAGGCGGCCGAACAGGCGCGGACCGCGTACGACGTGGCTCAGGCCAACTGGCAGGCCACCCGGGCGCAGCTGGAGCAGTCGCGCGCCAGCCTGCAGGAGGCGCGGGACAACCTCGCCAAGACCCGGCTGACCTCGCCGATCTCGGGCCGGGTGGTCCGGCTCGCCGTGGAGGAGGGCGAAGTAGCGGTCCCGGGCACCTTCTCGCGCGAGACCGGGCTGCTGATGACGGTCGCCGATCTCTCGGTCATCCTGGCCAAGGTGCAGGTGGACGAGACCGACGTGGTCCGGCTGGCCTCGAACGATTCGGTTCAGGTCACCATCGACGCCTACCCCGATACCACCTTCACGGGCCGGGTCACCCAGATCAGCCACAGCGCCAAGCTCACCGCCACCCAGACGGCGTCGGGCTCGAACGACCGGGCGGTGGACTTCGACGTTGAGGTGACCCTCGACAACCCGCCGCGGGACATCCGCCCCGACTTGAGCTGCACGGCGCGGATGGTCACCGATACCCGGGCCCGCGCGCTCAGCATCCCGATCATCGCGCTCACGGTCCGCGATCACGAGCGGGTGCCCATCGAGGATTCCGTCATGGACACCACCCGGCTCAAGCGGCTGGGCAAGGAGGCCGAGGGCGTGTTCGTGGTCCGGGACGGGAAGGCCACCTTCCGTCCGGTCAAGGTCGGCATCGCCGGCGACGAGTACTTCGAGGTGGTGGACGGCCTCCGCGAGGGCGAGACAATCGTGGCCGGCACCTACCAGGCGATCCGCGACCTCAAGGACGGCGCCCGGGTCACGGCGGCCGACACCACCAAGCAGGCGGCGGAGTCATGAGCGAGATCATCCGCATTCGCGATCTGGCGCGCGCCTACCAGATGGGTGAGGAACGGATCCTGGCGCTTCGCGGCGTGACGCTCGACATCCGGCGCAACGAGTACGTCGCGATCATGGGACCATCCGGCTCGGGCAAGTCCACCATGATGAACCTGCTCGGCTGCCTCGATACCCCGACCTGCGGGGAGTACTGGCTCAACGGGCAGGAGGTGTCGCGCCTCTCGGACGACGAGCTGGCCCGGGTCCGAAATCGCGAGATCGGGTTCGTGTTTCAGACCTTCAATCTGCTGCCCCGGGCCACTGCGCTCCACAACGTCGAGCTGCCGTTGGTCTACGCCGGCGTGCGGGCGCGCGAGCGGCGCGAGCGCGCCGCGGCCACGCTCACTCAGGTGGGCCTCGAGAACCGGATGGAGCACCGTCCGAACGAGCTCTCGGGTGGTCAGCGCCAGCGGGTGGCGATCGCCCGGGCGTTGGTGAACAGCCCTTCGATCCTCCTGGCCGACGAGCCGACCGGCAACCTCGACAGCGTCACCAGCGAGGAGATCATGCGGGTGTTCGCCGACCTGCACACCGCCGGCCAGACGGTGATCATGGTGACCCACGAGCCCGCCATCGCGGCCCACGCGGAGCGGGTGGTGGTGCTGCGGGACGGCCGGGTGGAGAGTGACCGGCTGCAGCGGGGCGCGGCAGCCTAGATGCGGCTGCTCGAGGCCGTCCGGATGGCGCTCCGGACGATCCGGACGCAGAAGCTCAAGAGCTTCTTCTCGCTGATCGGGGTGCTGATCGGCGTGACCTTCCTGATCGCGGTGGTGTCCATCGTCCAGGGCATGAACCGGTACATGGTGGACCGGTTCGCCAACGCCCTGGTCGGCGCCAACACCTTCGAGCTTCGGCAGCGGCCCGGCATCGTGACCGGATCCGTGACCGACGAGACCTGGCTCGAGTGGAGACGCCGGCCGCGAATCAGCTACGCCGATGCCGACTACGTGCGCCAGCGCATCGCCACCCCGGCCAGCTACGCCAAGTTCTGCCAAGACCGGGTATCCGTTCACTACCAGGGCAAGGTGGCCAAAGACATCGATCTGGTGGGGACCGAGGCGGAGTACTTCGCGATCCGGAACTATGAGATCACCGCCGGGCGCGCCTTCACCGCCCAGGAAGTGCAGAGCGCCCAGCCCGTGCTGGTGGTGGGGAACGAGCTGGCGGACAAGTTGCTGGCCGGCATCGACCCGGTCGGCAAGGTGGTTCAGGTCGGCGGCCTGCCCTACCGGATCATCGGGGTGGTGGCCAAGCAGGGCACGCTGTTCGGGCTCTCGCTCGACAAGTTCGCCATCATGCCGTTCAACGCGCCGGCCCGGCGGCTGATCTGTCCCATCAACATCCTCGACGCCCTGATCGTGCGGACCGACGACCCGACCCACATGGCACTGGCCATGGGCGAGGCCGAGGCCATCATGCGCAGCCGGCGGGCGCTCAAGCCCTGGCAGGGGAACAATTTCGACTTCCAGACAGCGGAGGGGGCGCTGGGGACCTGGCAGAAGATCTCCAAGATTCTCTTCCTCGCCCTGCCGGGCCTGGTGGCCATCTCTCTTGTGGTCGGCGGCATCGTGATCATGAACATCATGCTCATGGCCGTGAGCGAGCGCACCCGCGAGATCGGGATCCGGAAGGCGCTCGGCGCCCGCCGACGGGACATCCTGGCCCAGTTCGTGGTGGAGTCCGCCACCCTCTCCGGCGCGGGCGCGCTGCTGGGCATCGGCTTCGGGCTGGCCCTGGCCTTCGTGGTCAAGGCGCTGACCCCCCTGCCGGCCGCGGTCGCGCCCTGGTCCGTGGTCGTGGGCATGGCACTCGGCGTGGGGGTCGGCATCGCGGCCGG
>JBBRGH010000322.1:0-4154 GCA_038240915.1 Gemmatimonadales bacterium
CGTCCGGGTCGAGCGGTGGACCGCGGCCATCGACATCACGGGGGCGGCGGCCGGCATCGACACCGTGACACCGAAGGCCAACACGGACTGGCTCTGGTCGTCCAATCTGACCTGGCGCCTGGCGTCGTCGGCCAACCTCCGCGGCGCGGTCTCCCGCACGATCGCCAAGCCCGACCTGCGCGAGCTCTCGCCCGGCGGCTACACCCCCGCGCTCGGCGGCCGGCTGCAGATCGGGAATCCCGACCTGGTCCGGACCACGGTCACCAATGCCGACCTCCGGCTCGAGGTCTACCCGGGCGCCGGCGAGCTGCTGGCCGTGAGCGGCTACTACAAGAAGTTCACCGACCCGATCGTGACCACCGTCGTGCTCCAGGGCGAGTTCGTCGAGCGCCCGGACAACGCGGCCAGCGCGACGACGAAGGGCCTGGAGCTCGAAGCGCGGAAGTCGCTGGGGTTTCTGGCTCCCTGGCTCGGGCGCTTCCAGGCCGGCGTCAACCTGTCCCTGATCCAGTCGCGAGTGACGCTGCCCGCGCGGCTCGGCGTGTTCGACCCTGGGCTCACCTTCCAGGGCCAGTCGCCCCACCTGGTCAATCTGAGCCTGCTGTACCAGGGGGACCGGTTGAGCGCCTCGGTGCTCTACAACCGGATCGGCAGCCGGCTCATCGCCTACGGGGGACAGAGTGGCGAGACCCAGGGGCCCAACTCGCTGGAGCTGGCCCACGGCTCGCTCGACGCGAAGCTCAAGTACGCCGGCTGGCGCGGCATGGCCTTCACCCTCTCGGGCCGCAACCTGACCAATCCGCCGGTCGAGGTGCGGGACGATCGGATCGCGGAGGGCCAGCCCAGCGCGCTGCTCCAGGAACGTTCGCGCACGGGCTATACGATCGCCTTTGGAGTGGACTATGGCTTCTGACCTGCGCCGGCGGGGGTTGCTGGCCACGCTGCTGCTCGCCGCGGCGTGCACCACCGGCGGAGACCTGGCCACCGCCCCCGGACTGGACGATGTCCCTGCCCTGAGCCTGGAGGTGCTGGGTCAGCACAGCCTCCGGCTCCGCTGGACGGCGTCGGCCGCGAGCCTCGTCCGGCTGGAACGGCGGATCAATCTCCAGGGGGACTTCACCGAGATCAGCGGCGATCTGCCGCGAGCCCAGACCGCGTATCTCGACGAGGGTCTCGAGCCGAACACCTTCTACGGCTACCGGCTGGTCGTGTTCGACGCCTTCGGCAGCCGGGCGGGCACCTCGCCGGCCGTCGGCGGGCGGACCGCCCCTCCGCCGGGGATCGAGCTCCAGATCTCGACCCAGCCCGGCACCGCGCCCAGCGTCGATCCGGACGGCTACCAGCTCACCCTCGCGGGACCGCTCGACACCCTCCGCCAGCCGGTCGACCCGTCGGCCGCCATCGTGCTCTCACCTCTCGGTGCCGGCACGTATCAGCTCACCCTGGCCGGGCTGGCACCGCAGTGCGCACCCGCCGACAGCCTGACCCGCACCGCGGTGGTGACGGATCAGGGGACCGAGACCGTCCAGCACCTGGCCATTGACGTGCTCTGCCGCAATCCGGAGCGGGGCCAGGCCAGTGCGGCGGTCACCAGCGGCGGGGAGCTGCCCGATTCCGACGGATTCGTGGTCGAGCTCGCGGGGCTCGCGACCGACGGCACCCTGTCCGACACCGCACGGGTCTTCCTCCAGCAGAAGCAGGTCGGGGGGGCCGGTGGGACGGTGACCTTTCCCGACCTCCGGCCCGGGACCTACGCCTTCAGCGTCTCCGGGCTGGCCGCCAACTGTACCCTCCAGGGACCGCAGCAGGTCTCCTTCGACGTCGGCGTGCTCGACGACGTCACCCAGGCGTTCGGCATTGACTGTCCGGATCCGGGCGCCGCCAGCCGGCCATTCGTGCTCCGGACCAGCTGGAACCCCGCCGCGGCACCCGCCGGCGCGCCCGTCGCGCTCGACGTCGTGCTCGATCTCACCGCTCGTGCTTCCCAGGACGTGGCCGCCTTCGAAACCCAGATCCGGGTGCCGACGGCCGTGCTTCGCTACGACAGCACGGCGGCCGCCGACCTGCCCAGCGTCTTCGCCAACCAGGCCCAGCCCGGTCTCGTGCTCGTCAGTGGCTTCACGACCGCGACGCCACCCCGGGGCGCGGTCAGGCTGGCGCGGCTCTGGTTCACGGTGGTGGGCGCGGACGGCGCCAGCGCGACCAGCCAGACGACCCATTCCAATACCGTGGGGGGCGACGGAGCCACCTTCCTCGACCCGGAGATTCGCGCCGCCGAAGGGACGTTCACGGTCGGCGCAGGCGGCGGCGGGGAGAACCGGCCGCCCGAGGCCCATGCCAACGGCCCGTACTCGGGCGCCGTCGGCGAGGCGATCGCGCTGAGCTCGGTCGGATCCGCCGATCCCGACGGCTCGATCGCGTCGTATGCCTGGACCTTCGGCGACGGCGCCAGCGGGACCGGCGCCGCCCCGACCCACGCGTACACCACCGCCGGATCCTACCCCGTCACGCTGACTGTGACCGACAACCTCGGCCTGACCGGCTCGGCCACCGCGACTGTCACCGTCTCCGGCGGCGGCGGCGGCGGTGGCGGTGGCGGCCCCTGCGGCGAGGGCACCACGGCGCAGCCGTACGTGCTCTGCTCGAGCTGGACGCCGGCCACCGGCGCGCCCGGCGATGCGGTGCTGCTGACCCAGGCGATCGATCTCACCCCCGACGGCAGCCAGGACCTGGTGGCGTTCGAAACCGCCGTGGTGACGGATCCCGCCCTCGTCCGCTTCGACAGCGCCCGGGCCGGCGGGATCACCAACCTGGTGGTGAACGGGTCCACGCCCGGCAGCGTGCGTCTGGCGGGCTTCGTGACCGGCGCCGGCCCCAAGGGCGTGGTGACGGTCGCCAGGGTGTACTACACGGCCCTGGGGACGACGGGCGGCGTGGCGACCCAGACGACCTTGTCCAACTTCGTGGGCACCAGCGGCGCCCTGCTCGACAGCAGGATCCTCACGCTGGAGGACACCCTGGCGATCGGCGGCGGGCCCGGGTCCGGAGGGGACGGCGGCGGTGGTGGCGGGCCCCCGGGCACCTCGCCGCTGGACTGGCAGACCAGCTTCGGGCCGCTCGACGCCGACACCCGGACGGTGCCGCTCAACCTGACTCTCGATCTCCGGAGCGATCCGGCCGTGCGCCTGGGCGCGTGGCAGGTGACCGCGCTGACCTGGGATCCCGCCGTGCTGAGCTACGCCACCACCGACTTCGCCGGCGGCACCGGTACGGTGGACGCCACCGACGCGCTCACCGGGCGGCTGGTGCTGGCGGGCACGCCGGGGAACGGCGGCACCGGTCTCGTCACCGCGGCGGTCGTGCGCTTCGTCGCCTATGCGGCCTCGGGACGTTCGACGACGGCGACGGCGACGCTGGGGACGATGGCCGGCGTCGCCGCGAGCGGCGCGGTGGATCTGGGACCGCGAGTGGTCGTGCACGACGGAAGTTTTCGTACGCCGTGAGCCCACGCGCGGCGCGATTCGTCACCGCGCCGTAACGACTTCGCACCCGCCTCTCGACTCAGTCGGTACCCAACAGGGGCGAACAGCGTGAGGGGCTGCGCGCAGGTTGTCATCGCTCCGCTGGACAACTGTTCGCGACGTCTCTCACCTCTGGAGGCACCATGCAGCTTCGTACTCTCCCTCGCGGGAGGGCAGCCGGTGGCCTGGCCACGATCCTTGCGGCCGCCGCGTTCGGTCTCGCCGCCTGCTCGCCGAGCGGCGGCGACGCCCCGACTGGTCCGCAACTGCCCGGCGATCCGCCGCCCAACCCGGGCTTCCGTCAGGCCGCGTTCGTGTTCGACGTCAACACCGTCACCAAGGCGGTGAAGATCACGGCGCCCAAGGTGACCGTGAATGGCCCGTCCGCGTCGCTGCGCGGTCTCACGGGACTCTCGGCCTCGCTCCGGCAGGCGCCGAGCTTCTCGATCCTGGGTTCCGACGTGATCAACGTCTCCACCGATCCGACCAGCTATTTCGCCAGCGGTGTCGGCACCGGCGGAGCGCCGGCGGGCAAGGTGCTCGTCAAGTTCAAGGTCTCGATCAGCAACCTGCTCAACGGCGTCCAGCTGGTGAAGCCGACGTTCCCGACGCCGCCGTCCACCTCGCTCGATC
>JBBRGH010000323.1:0-4149 GCA_038240915.1 Gemmatimonadales bacterium
GGGACGAGGCCGAAGCGCGCCGGGTGGCCGGCGCGGTGGCGGCACTGCTTGGACTGGTGACGGCCGCGCTGGTGCTGGCCGGCGTGGCGCTCACACCGTGGCTGATCGCAATCGTCGCCCCGGGGTTCAGCGGCGAGAAGCGGGAGGCGACCGTCCGGCTGGTCCGAATCCTGTTCCCGGGCGCCGGACTATTGGTGCTCTCGGCCTGGTGCCTGGGCGTGCTCAACAGCCACCGCCGGTTCTTCCTGAGTTACGCGGCGCCGGTGCTGTGGAATCTCGCGATCATCGCGAGCCTGATGATCTTCGGCGGCCGCCGGTCGGCGTATGACCTGGCGGCGCTGGCGGCATGGGGGTCGGTCGCCGGCAGCCTGCTGCAGCTCGCGGTGCAGCTGCCGACGGTGACGCGCCTCCTGGGCGGCCTCAGGCCCCGGCTGGTGCGAGGCTCGGAGCAGGTGGGGGAGGTCCTCCGCAACTTCGGGCCGGTCTTCGTGGGGCGGGGCGTGGTTCAGATCAGCGCCTATGTGGATACCGTGCTCGCGAGCCTGCTGCCCACCGGCGCCGTGGCCGGGCTCTCCTACGCGCAGGTGCTGTATACGTTGCCCGTCAGCTTGTTCGGCATGTCGGTGTCGGCGGCGGAGCTGCCGGCGATGGCCAGCGCCGTGGGCACCGAGCAGGAGCGGGCGGCCTATCTGCGGCAGCGTCTCAGCACGGGTCTGCGCCAGATCGCGTTCTTCGTGGTGCCGTCGGCGATGGCGTTCCTGGTGTTGGGGGACGTGGTGGCCGGTGCGCTCTATCAGTCGGGCGCGTTCACCCGGGAGATGACGCTCTACGTCTGGGCCATCCTCGCCGGTTCCGCCGTGGGCCTGCTCGCTTCGACGATGGGGCGGCTGTACGCCTCCACCTATTACGCGCTGCACGATACCCGCACGCCCCTTCGCTTCGCCCTCGTGCGGGTGCTGCTCACCGTTGTACTCGGGTACCTGGCGGCGCTGCCGCTGCCGCGGCTGCTGGGATTCGACGCCCGCTGGGGCGCGGCCGGCCTCACGGCGTCGGCCGGGGTCGCAGGGTGGGTCGAGTTCGTTCTGCTGCGTGCCGCACTCAACCGGCGGATCGGAGTGACCGGCCTGCCGGTGGGGCTCACGGCCCGGCTCTGGGGCGCGGCGGGGGTGGGGGCCGGGGCGGCCTGGGGACTTCGGATGGTGCTGCCTGCCACCCATCCGATCCTGGTCGCCGCCGCGGTGCTGACCGTCTACGGGGCGGTGTATTTTGCGCTCACCGACCGGCTCGGCGTGCCCGAGGCCGCGGCCCTCCTGCGGCGAATGCCGGGGCGGGAACCTCGCGGCGGCTCGACCGGTTAACCGTGCGGCCCTGATCCGATGACGTCACCGCGCATCTCCGACGCGCTCCAGCGCAAGCTCGACACCCTCCCTGATGGCCCCGGCGTGTACCTGTGGAAGGACGCGGCCGGGGAGATTCTGTACGTCGGCAAGGCCAAGCGGCTGCCCAGCCGGGTCCGGAGCTACTTCGCCGCCGATTTTGACAGCAGCCCGAAGAATCGGTTGCTGCAGCGGCTGATCGCGGACGTGGAGACCATCGTCGTCGCCTCCGAGGCCCAGTCGCTGATCCTCGAGAACAACCTGATCAAGGAGTACCGGCCCCGGTTCAACGTCCGGCTCAAGGACGACAAGAGTTACCCCTCCATCGCCGTGACGCTCGCCGATCCGTTCCCCCGGGTCCTGGTCACCCGACGGCGCGACATCCCCGGCGCCCGCTACTACGGTCCCTATACCGACGTGGGACAGCTGCGACGGACGCTGGCGATCATCCGGCGGCTCTACACCGTCCGGAGCTGCGCCGACGACCTGCCGGCCGACCGGCGCGAGCGCCCGTGTCTCGACTATCACATCGGCCGCTGTCTCGCCCCCTGCGTCGGCTGGCAAACGCAGGAGGACTACCGGCGGATGGTGGATGACGTGGTGGATTTCCTCGACGGCCGGACCGGCGACGTCCGGCAGAAGGTCCGCGAGGCGATGCTCGCGGCCAGCGGGCGCGAGGACTTCGAGCGCGCCAGGGACATGCGCGACGCGCTCCGCTGGCTCGAGCGGCTGGAGGAGCCGGTCAGCGTGGAGGTGATGGGGACGGGCGACGCCGACGTGATCGGCTACGCCCGCGATGGCGACGACGCGGTGGGGGTGATGATGCGGGTGCGGGAAGGGCGGGTGGTCGGCCGCGAGCACCGCTTCCTCGAAGGACTGGAGGAGGAGGAAGACGCCGCGGTGCTGAGCGCATTCCTGGTGCGCTACTACGTGCCGGCGGAGGGCCGGGCGCGCCGGGTGGTGATCCCGTTTCCGCCGGCCGACTGGGACGCGCTCCGCGAGCTGGTGCGGGAGGCCGACTGGACCATCCCCCAGCGAGGCACCGCCCACCGCTGGCTCGAGCTGGCCGACGGCAACGCGCGTCACCTGATGGAAAGCCTTCGGATCGAATCGTTCGAAACCGAGGAGCGCGCCGAGGATCCGGTATACGCCCTGGGCCGCGACCTCGGCTTGAGCGTCGTGCCCCGGAGCCTGATCTGCGTGGACATCAGCCACAACCAGGGCAAGGATACCGTGGGCTCCCTGGTCTGGTTCGAGGCGGGGCGGCCGAAGAAAGCGGAGTACCGGAAGTTCAAGATCCAGGGACTGGGCCAGCAGGACGACTTCGCCGCGATCCACTAGGTCATCACCCGCTACCTCACCCGGCGGCGGGACGAGGCGCTGGCGCTGCCGGATCTGATCGTGATCGACGGTGGCAAGGGACAGTTGAACGCCGCGCTCGACGCGATGACCCAGGTCGGACTGGGTCCGATCCCGATGGTGAGCCTGGCCAAGCGGGAGGAGGAGGTGTTCCTCCCCGGCCGCGCGGAGAGTCTCCGGCTGTCGCGGCGCAGCCCCTCGCTCCGTCTGCTGCAGCGGGCCCGCGACGAGGCCCACCGGTTCGGTCTGGCCTACAACCGCCAACGCCGGACCACCCGGACGATCACCTCCGAGCTGCTCAACATTCCCGGCGTGGGCCCCAACCGTCGGCGCCAGCTGCTCGAGCGCTTCGGCAGCCTGGCCGGGGTGCGATCCGCCTCGGTGGCGGAGCTGGCCACCGTCCCCGGCTTCTCGACCCGGCTGGCCGAGCGGGTTCTCTCCCACCTGAACGGCACTCCGTGAGCCCGACCCCCGGACCCGACTGGGTCCTCGAATGCTCCAACTGCGACAACCGGCGAGGACCGGAGGGCCTGCCCACGGTCTGCGACGTGTGCGGCCTGCCGTGGCTGGTCCGGTACCCCGACCGCGTGCCGACCCTCCTCGACCGGGCCGAGCTGCGTCGGCGGCACGGCATGTGGCGCTTCCGGCCCTTCCTGCCCCTGCTGCCGGGGGAGGAGTCGATCAGCCTCGGCGAGGGCGACACTCCGCTGCTGCGCGCGCCGCGCGCCGGGGCCCGCCTCGGCTTGCGCGAACTCTGGATCAAGGACGAGAGCACCAATCCCACCGGCTCGTTCAAGGCCCGCGGCCTGAGCGCGGCGATTACCCGGGCCGTGGCCGCCGGCGCCGATCGATTCGTGCTGCCCACTGCCGGCAACGCGGGCGTCGCCGCCGCCGCGTATGGCGCCCGGGCGGGCGTGGCGGTGCGAGTCTACGCACCACGCAGCACTCCGTCCACCATCCTGGCCCAGATGCGGGTCTTCGGCGCCGACCTCCAGCTGCTCGACGGCCACATCGGCGACTGCGGCGCGGCCGCTCGGGCCTACGCCGCCGAGCGCGGCGCGGTCGACCTGTCCACGCTCCGCGAGCCGTATCGAATCGAGGGCAAGAAGACCCTGGGCCTCGAGCTGGCCCTGCAGTTCGGCTGGACGCTGCCGGCAGCCATCGTCTATCCGACCGGGGGCGGCACCGGGCTCATCGGGATGTGGAAGGCGTTTCACGAGCTCAGAAATGCCGGCTGGATCCAGGGCGATCTCCCGCGGATGTACTCCGTCCAGAGCACGGGCTGCGCGCCCGTGGTGCGCGCCTTCGAGACCGGGGCCGACCAGTGCGAGCCGTGGCCCGAGCCCTGGACGGTAGCCAGCGGGCTCCGGGTGCCGGCGCCGCTGGGTGGGCGGCTGATGCTGCGCATCCTTCG
>JBBRGH010000324.1:0-4142 GCA_038240915.1 Gemmatimonadales bacterium
GAAGAAGTCCACGCCGACCCGGTCGGCCTGCTCGGCCTCGGCGACGACGTCGCGGAGGACCTGGGCCTGCGATTGCGGGCGGCCATCGCCGGCCAGGGTCACGTCGCCGAAGGTGTCGATGCCCAGTTCGAGAGTTTGCATGGCTTGCTAACCTCCGGCCGGCGGCGAGGGTTCCCCGGTCAGGGCCGGCGCGCGGTGGGAGCGGCCCGGTGAGATCCCGCGGCGGGCATCAGCCGGAGCGGCCGCCACCGGCCCCGGCCGGTTGCTCCGCCGATAGGTCCCCGGCCCGACGCCCTGGACCCTGGAGAACGCCTTCATGAACGCGGCCGCATTGGCGTAGCCCACCTGCTCCGCCACCGTGGCCACGCTGTCCTCTCCCTCCCGCAGGCGTCGCGCCGCCTCCGTCATCCGCCACTGGGTGAGGTAGTGGAGCGGCGGAACTCCGACCAGCTCGGTGAAGCGGGCCGCGAAGGCCGAGCGCGACATGGCCACCTCGCGGGCCAGGCGCTCGACGGTCCAGTCCTCGGCCGGACGGGCGTGGATCAGCCGCATCGCGGTGCCGATGGCGGGGTCGGCCAGCGCGCAGAGCCCGGGCCGGTCGTCGGCGCCCGTCTCCCGCGCTGCCACCCGCGCCCGCAGGGCATGGATCAGCAGGATCTCGGCGAGCCGGGCGGAGAGCAACGCGCTCCCGGGGCCGGGCGCGGCGCTTTCCGAGAGGATGAGCTGGGCCGCAACCGCGAGCTGGGGGCTCATCCGCGGGTCGCCGGCCGGGGCGTGGAGCACCGACGGCAGCGACTCCAGCAGCACGTTCGGGGGCGCGGCGCCGTAGGTGAAGCCGCCGGTGACCAGCGTCGTCACCGGACCGTCGCCGCCGCGCCGGACGGGGGCCGGCGTGCTCGGCCGGGGGCAGTCATTGCCGACCAGGGTGTGGACCTCGGCGGGACTGCCGCGCTGGTCCCGGAGGACGTGCCCACCCCGGTGCCGGAGGAGCACCACGTCGCCGGCCGAAAGGGCGATCGGCCCTTCCGGGGCAGCTACGCCGCCGTCCGGAGAGGCCGCCCCTTCCCGGTCTCCCTCGAGCTCGAGCCAGGCGGCGCCCCGGGCCAGTACATAGAAGAACAGATCGCCGCCAGGCGGCACCCGGATGGCCCAGGGGGCGCCCAGCTCGAAGCGGCCGAAGACGTGGGCACGGAGCCGGATGGCGCCGAGGACGTCGGAGATGATATCCGGCCCAAGGTCCACCGTTTCAGGACGATCAGACATATCTTCTGGGATATCAGGCATAGATGATCCATAACTGATCGTCGATATTTGGTCAAGCCGGAAAGCGACGGGGCCAGTGGGGCCCAAGGTCCGAACCCCGGCACTCGACACGAGAGAAGAAGCCATGACGGCAACGACCTATGGGATCGACGCGGGTGCGGTGAGTGCGGGACTGCTGGTGGGGCGGCTGCTGCTGGGGCTGGCGATGGCGGCCCACGGGAGCCAGAAGCTGTTCGGCTGGTTCGGGGGCTACGGGCTGGCGGCCACCGGCGGCTTCCTGGAGCAGCTGGGCTTCCGGCCGGGGCGGCTGTTTGCCGCGATGGCGGCCGGGACCGAGGTGGCGAGCGGCCTCCTGGTGGCGCTCGGACTGCTGGGACCGGTGGGGCCGGCGCTGATGCTGTCGGTCATGGTGGTCGCGGCGGTGACGGTGCACTGGAAGGGCGGCTTCTTCTCCCAGTCGAACGGGATCGAGGTGCCGTTCCTGTACGCGGCCGGCGCGGTGGCGCTGGCGCTGGCGGGCCCCGGACGGTTCTCGCTCGACACGGCGCTCGGTTTGGAGTGGCTCTGGGCCCCAGAGATCGCCGCCGCCGCGCTCGCGGTCGGCATCGTGGGGGCGCTGGGCAACCTCCTGGCCCGGCGACCGGCCGCCGTGGTCAAGCCGGCGGCCGCCGCCTGAGCGGCGCCGGCCAGTGCGCGACCGACGCCTCGACCAGGGCCACGAGCGCGTCGGTCTCGACCGGCTTCCGTCCGGTCGTCGTCGATGACGAGCTCGTGGCCCTGGTGCGGCACGGCCGAACCGGTCCCGAACTGGAGCGACTGCGGGGCACCGGACGCCGGCCGGCGCGCTCGCCGCCGCCACACTGTAGAGTGCTCGCACCGGGCTGAACGCTCCCCGGCCCACCCCTCCTAGATCCATGTAGAATCATTGGTTACAAGGCGCCATCGGTCGGCCATTCGAGCCTCCCTGCGACTGGCATAGGACTCGCGTTTGGGCCCTCCAGCGCGGGCAGATCGACGCGCATCGCCAACTCGTCAGCTCCCCAGACCTTCGGCCTTCCTCGGCCCGGAAGACTCCATGCGCGCACTCGCTCTCCTTGCTGCAGCAACCGGAACGCTGGCGCTGGTCGCGTGTGGTGGCGGCGACGTCACCCAGCCGCCCGGCAACGCGGCGCCGGTGGCGAACTTCGTGGTGCCGGCCTGCACCATCAACGTGCCCTGCGCCTTCGCCAGCACGAGCACCGACGACGCGGCCGTGACCGCCTGGAGCTGGGATTTCGACGGCGACGGCACTCCCGACGCCGCCACCGCCAATCCCTCGTTCACCTATACCGCGGCCGGGACCTACACCGTCAGCCTGACGGTACAGGACGCCGAGGGCCTGAGCCAGACCAAGGCCGCCAGCATCACCATCGACACCACGTCGAACGAGCCGCCGCCGGTCAATACCCCACCGACCGCGAGCTTCACCTACGTCTGCACCGGGGTGGACTGCACTTTCACCAGCACCAGCACCGACGCGGCCCCCGGCACCATCGCCGGCTACGCCTGGGACTTCGGCGACGCGGCCTCGGCCACCGAGGCCAACCCGGGGCACAGCTACGCCTTTGCCACCGCGACCGAGGTCACGGTGACGCTGACCGTGACCGACAACGAGGGGGCCGCCAACGCGGCCAGCCAGACCTTCACCGTCACCCCGCCGCCCCCGCCCAACACGGCGCCGACGGCGAGCTTCAGCTACAGCTGCACCGCGGCGAGCTGCACCTTTACCAACACCAGCACCGACGCGGCGCCGGGGACGGTCACGAGCTCCGCCTGGACCTTCGGGGACGGCACGACGTCCACCGCGACCAGCCCGAGCCACACCTTTGCCGTGGTGAACCCGACCGACTTCACGGTCTCGCTCATCGTGACCGACAACGACGGTGCCACCGCCGATGCCAGCCAGACGATCACGGTCTCGCCGCCGCCGGCCGGCGCGGAGGGCTGCACCACGGCGGGCACCCGGGTGACCTGTCTGCTCAACATCACGACGAAGTCCATCATCAAGCTCAAGCTGACCGGGATCAGCTGCACCCTGCAGGGCGACCGGATCACCATCCCGCCGCCGAGCAGCGACCAGGTGTTCCTCAACATCTGCATCACCAAGACGGTGGGCGACTCGACCAAGATCTTCGGCGGGCCCGGCGACGAGGCGTTCATCTACGAGGCGGGAAGCCAGGTCACGATCTGGTTCAACCAGGGCACCCCGCACAGCGGCCAGCCCGCCGTGGCTCCGCCGGTGGGACAGCTGTCGGGAACGTTCTCCAGCTGGGTGATCAACTACGAGGATGGCGAGCGTCCGGGCGACCCGGGCGAGCCGGACTTCGCGGACGTGGTGCTGCAGGTGGACGCGGTCCCAGCGCCCTAGCCGCCTCACCACCCTGCATGAGCGAAACGGTGCGCCCTGGACCCTCAGGGCGCACCGTTTCGCATTGCAGGCCATCAGGCCGGAGCCTGCGGGAGCTGCCGCAGGAGGATCCCGCTACATGTCCTCCAGCGGCCGCATAAGGACGTCGAACGAGAGGAAGCGGAATCGACAGGCGGGCGGTCAGGACTGGGAGAGCACGCTCCGGCCGCACTCGCCGCAGGGACCGGGGGCCGCGCGGCGGGCCCCGGACGCGGGGGGCGCCCCGAACCGGCGGGAGGCCACCCGGCCAGTCACCCGCCCGAGCTCCAGCACGCCGCTCAGCCGATCGGCCAGGTCGCGGACGTCGGCCGGGCCGGTGGCGGGGTCGTCGCCCAGACGGTCGGCGTCCTCCTGCAGCAGCTCGAGGGCGGCCTGGGCCAGCGCGAGCCTCATCCAGAGGGAGACGCCCTGCTCGTAGTTGGCGGCGGTCATG
>JBBRGH010000325.1:0-4141 GCA_038240915.1 Gemmatimonadales bacterium
ATGGTGCACCCCACATCGGGTCAGACTCAGCAAGCTGATCCATGAGCTGCTCCGCCAGTAGGCTCTCTCGGCCGGGCAGGGTGAGCAGGTCGGCGAGAACTTGTGGCAGGGGAGCGAGCGGCAGTTCGCTGTCGCCGAGCGTAGGCGACGTCACTAGTTCGGGGTCGCGCGGTGCGGTGATGACGACGTTGCTGGACTGCCTGTCCATCCTGATGAGGCCTAGTTGATCTCCCAGGCGACGCGGGCTGTTGGCGTAGAGGCTGAGTGTGGTTGCGGGCACGACAGGAACGGTCTGTTTGTTGAGGTAGACGCGGCCGGCGAAGGCTCCGGTCACGCACAGGTCGGAGATTTCGGCCAGCTGATCGAGGACGGGGTCCAGCCCTCGAGGGGCCAAAAAGTGGCTATTCACAGTTCGACGTGATGACCCGGTCGTAGAGGGGCTCGTGGCCCTGCGCTGAGATGGGTGTTGTCGAGACATCCCATCAGAGAAGGACCACGAGCCGTGATCGAGCCTACGTGCTCGCAGCGTGATGCTGCGAGCGTGCTTTTCAACCTGTCCGGATACCGCGTCATCGATGCCGTCGACGGCCCGCTGGGCGTCCGCAAGGTGGTGGTCGAGACCCTGGACCGTGAGGGCGGCTGCCCGTCGTGTGGGGTGCTCACCGCCCGGGTGCACCAGCGGACGCTGCAGCGGATCCGGGACGTGCCGGTCGGCGGAGCTGTGCAGGTGTGGTGGCGCAAGCGCCGCTTCGCTTGTGTCGAATCGGGTTGTGAGAGACGAACATTCGCCGAGCACACCAGGCAGGTCCCGGCCCGGGCCAGGTGCACGGCACGGCTGAAGGTCGCGGTGTTGGAGGCGGTGGCCTGGGCCGGTCGGGCGGTCCTGGAGGTCGCGTCCGCCTTCGGGGTGGCCTGGTGGACGGTCCAGGCGGTGATCAACACCGCCGCGAAGGCAATGGCCAACCCCGACGACCGACCGGTTCGCCGCCTGGGTATCGACGAGCACCGGTACCGGCGGGTGCGGTTCTTCCGCGACCCCGACACGGCCAAGTGGTGCCGGTATGAGCCGTGGATGACCACGATGGTGGACCTGGACACCGGTGTCGTGTTGGGCGTGGTCGACGGTCGCGGCAGCGCCGGCGTCAAAGCATGGCTCCAGGCTAGATCCCTGGCCTGGCGCGGCGGCGTGCAGGTCGTGGCCATCGACCCCAGTGCGGCGTTCCGCAAGGCCATCGCCGACGTCTTGCCCCACGCAGCCGTTTCGGTCGATCACTTCCACCTCGTCCAACTCGCCAACCAGCTGCTCACCATGGTCCGCCAGCGTGTCTCCCGCGACCTCAAGGGCCGACGCGGCCGCACCATCGACCCCTCGTGGGCGAACCGCAGGCTACTGTTGCGCGGCCACGACACCCTGTCCGAGAAGGGCAGGGCGCGGCTGGTCAAGACCCTGCGCCAGGACGACCCCACCCAGGAGATCGGCGCGGCCTGGGGCATCAAGGAGCAGCTGCGCACCCTGCTGGCCTGCGGGTCGCTGGCCGGCGCCCACGAGGAGAAGATGCGCCTGGGCTACTACGTGATGGTCGCCGACATGCCCGAGACGTGGCGGCTGTGGGAGACCATCAACGCGTGGTGGACGGAAATCGAAGTCTTCCTGATCACGGTGTGGACGATCACGTAATTCCCCAGGGGTGTCGATCACGTAATTCCCCAGGTGTGGCCCGTGTTCTGTTTCTACTCCGGAGTATGGGTGGTTGTCGAGTCCTCCTGTTCGTGTCGTTCCGGGTGTGTTGTCGGCTTCGCCCACTCATGAGCCGGTGCGCGCGTGAAGCGTTGTTGTGCGCCTTGGCGTGTGAGGCCGAGTTGGGTTCCGATGACCGTCCAGGATGCTCCGGTTTGGCGGGCTCTGGTGACGGCGGCGGCCAGGGTGGCTTCGGCGTCCCGTGCCTGTTGGTGGGCCGTGGTAACCCAACCCAGGACGTCGAATCCCGGACCGGCTGGTAGCGGGACCGGGCGTTGGCCTTTGCCGAGGGTCGAACGCAGGGCGTTGCAGGACGCGCACAGCATTACGGCGCCGAGCTGGATGGTCGCGGTCAGCGTGCACCGAGGCCGGCTGGCGGGGTCGTCGGCGTAGTGGCAGCGCGGCGGGCTGTCAACGGGTTGTTGACGGCGCGGGCTGGTCACGATGTCGCCTGTTTCACTGGCCGGGGTCGTTTGCGGGGCCGGTAACTGGGCCCGTCCATGAGGATTTGGTGGCTGGTGTTGATGAGCCGGTCCAGGAGCGACTCGGCTACTACCGGGTTGGGGAACAGGGCGTACCAGTCGGCCGGGGCCCGGTTGGAGGTCAAGATCAGTGGCCGGGACGCGATGGCTCGTTCAGAGACCAGCTCGTACAGGTCGTCCGCTTGGGGCGCGGTCAGCTCCCGCATTGCGAAGTCGTCCAGGATCACGACGGCGGGGCGGGTGTACTCCCGGAGTCGTCGTTCCCAGGTGCGGTCGGCGTGGCCGCCGGCGAGGTCGGCCAGGACCCTGCTGGTCTTGACGAACCGGACTTGCCCGCCGCGGCGAATCACGTTGTGTCCCAACGCTTGGGCGATGTGTGTCTTTCCGACGCCGGTGGGTCCGTACAGGATTACTGACTCGCCCGCGTCCAGCCAGCGCAGTGCGGCGAGGTCGCGTAGCGCGGCGGCGGGGACCTTGGGGTTGGCGGTGAAGTCGAAGGACTCGATCGTGGCTTGTTCTTCGAACCGGGCCAGGCGTAGCCGGCGGGCCAGGGCGGCGCTATCGCGGCGGGCGATCTCGTCTTCGCACAGCACCTGCAGGAAGTCCAGGTGGCCGAGCTGGCCGGTACGGGCCTGGGCGACGCGGGCGTCAAGGGTGTCGAGCATCCCGGTGAGCTTCAGGGTGCGCAACGTGTCGTGCAGGGCAGGGCGTAGGACGGTCATCGGGCTTCTCCGATCGGCTGGTGGGTGAGCAGGGCCCCGGTGGTGGGTAGTTCAAGGACGGGTGCGATTCCATCGTCATCGCTGGGCTCGAACAGCGTTTTCGGGCCATGCAGGAACGCCGGGACACCGGCAACCTGAACACCCTGGTCGCGGGGGTTGGTGATGGTCTCGGTGCCGGCGATCAGGATGCCCTTGATGGTGCGGTAGGACGGGTCGCCGACCGCGATCGCCTTAGCGCACGCGGCTTCCAGGCGGACCGGGGTGTGTTTGGTCGCCATGCCTACGACGCCCTGGGCGGCGCGGAGCCGGAACAGGGCATTGACTTCCAACAGGTTCGCGATGACCTCACAGCAGGCGGGACCGACCTGCTCGGCGACTTCCCGGCACCAGGTCGGGGTGCGCATGTGGAACGCGATCCGCTCCGGCGGGTAGTGCTCGACGTTGGTAGCCCGGCCCCGCTCACGCCTCACGTGGGTGGCCACGACCCGGCCTTCGTGGACGACCTGGACCATCGTCGCGGTGGCGCGGGCGTGGATCTGCTGGCCGATCAGGCGCCACGGCACCGAGTACAGGACGGGCCCGACCTTGACGTGGATATCGGGGCCGACCTTGCCTGTCGACCACGTCGCGAGCACGAACTCGGTCACCGGCAGCGGCCTTAACGCAGGAGCCTCTACCGCGGCGAACACCGCCGCTGGCGCGGCACCGTCCAACGGGCGGCAAGACCGGGTCCCGGCCACGTCCCGGGACCAGCGAACCGCGCCTACCTCCATCTGCTCCAGGCTGGTGAACTCCCGGCCCCGCCAAAAGGAGTCCCGCACATACGGCATGGGTCGCTCCACCCGTGGCTTGTCCTTGGGCTTGAACGCCCGCGCCGGGTCGATCAGGGTCCCGTAGTGGGCGGCGAGCTCGGCGTAGGAGCGGTTGATCTGCGGGTCGTACAAGTCCGGCTTGTCGACCCCGGTCTTCAGATTATCCGGAACTAGGCGGGCCGGGACACCACCAAAGAACGCGAATGCCTCGACGTGGCAACGGGTCCAGGCTTCCTGGTCCATCCGCAACACAGGGCGCACGAACATGTACCTCGAGCACGCCAGCACCATCACGAACGCCTGGACAATGTGCCTGCGCCCCGTGGCCGGGTTGGTCCACACCCCCAAGCGGCCGTAGTCGATCTGCGCCTCGCTGCCGGGTTCGAC
>JBBRGH010000326.1:0-4141 GCA_038240915.1 Gemmatimonadales bacterium
CCCTGGTCCACCGGCCCGCCGACCGCCGCCACCCCGCCCGCGCCATAGACGCCGGTGCCGCTGTGCCGGATCGGATTGAGGAGAAAGTGGGCCAGCAGCTCTCCCCGCCACGCCGCCCGCCCGTCGCTCGCGCCTGCTCCCACCGCGACCGAGACCCGGGCGCGGCGCGAGGTCCGGACGGCGCCGTATCCGCCCACCACCACCAGGGCCGGATCCGAGGCCGTGGCAATGCCGGTCACGCCCAGCTCGAGCACCTGCTGCGCCGCCGCCGGCCGGCCGGCCACCGCCCCGAGCAGCGCCAGAGCGCCCGCGGCGGCCCGCCGGCTAGCCCAGCGTGAGCCCATGGGTGATCCGGATATCCGGCGCGAGCGAGTGGATCACCGAACAGTACTTGGCGACCGAGAGCTCGATCGCGCGGCTCGCCTTGCCCTCGTCCAGGCCCTCGCCCCGGAGATGGTACACCAGGTGAAGGCCGGTGTAGCGCCGGGGCTCCTCCTCCCGCCGAACCCCGCTGGCGTCGATCCGGAGCTCGGCCAGGGTGACCCGCATCTTCTTCAGGATCACCACCACGTCCGCGCCGCTGCAGGCGGCGGCCGCCAGAAGCAGCGTGAGCATCGGCCCTGGCGCCGCGGCGTTGTCGCCGTCGATGGTGGTAGTCGGCCCGCCCGGCGCGCCGCCCGCGAACACCAGACGCCCCTGCCACGTGAGCGTCGCGGTCTTGATCTCGGCTGTCACGGCTCGCTCCCTCCGTCCAGCCGGCGCTCCGCTGCCGGCGCCACCCGGTAGTAGTCCCAGATCGCGTACAGCGCCACCGCAGTCGTGGCCCAGGCGAGCTCCCGGAGGTGGGGTGATGCGGTCAGGAACGCCACCAGCGTGAGCACCTGGGCCACGGTGACCGCCTTGCCGCCGGCCCGGGCCGGTATGGCGCGCGGCCGCCGCGACCAGTAGGTCAGCGCGAAGGCGATGGTCGCCACGAGGTCCCGCAGCAGCACGCCCAGGATCTCGTACCACTCGAGCCGCCCGCTCGCGGCCACCACGCCGAAGGCCGAGGCCATGAACAACTTGTCGGCCACGGGATCGATCACGGCGCCGAGCTTGGAGCTGCCGAACCGGCGGGCCAGCTGGCCGTCCAGCAGATCGCTCCCGGCGGCAGCACCCAGCAGGGCCAGGCGCACCTCGTTCGACACGAATGGAAAGGCGATGCCAAGCGGAATCCGCACCGCGCTCAACAGGTCGGCGGTGGTCCACCCATCGCGGCCTTGCTCCCCCTCCGGGCGCGGACTAGGTTGGGACGGCATGGCGTGCAAGATACTCGTATGACGCTGGATACCGCGGTCATTCCGGGCGGCGGTCGAGGCACCCGGCTCCATCCCATCACCCGCTGGCTGCCCAAGGAAATCCTGCCGGTCGGCCTCCGCCCGATTCTGTACTGGACCCTGGACGATGCGGCCGACGCGGGACTGCTCCCGGCCATCATCGTCACCAACCCGGACAAGCCGCTGCTGGCAGCCGCCGCCCGCACCTACCAGAGACCGCTCGAACTGGAGTTCGTCCCCCAGGACCATCCCCGCGGCCTGGGCGACGCGCTGCTCCCGGCCTGCGATCCGCTGGCTGGCTCTCCCTTCCTGACACTGGGGCCCGACACCCTGTTCCAGGGACCCAACCCCACCGCCGAGGTCGCGGCCGGCTTTTGCGCCACCGGACTCGCCACCGTGCTGCTGGCGGAGCACGCCGGCGAGAACGGATCCGCTCGGGGCGTCGGGGCGCACGCCACCGTGCGCGGGACGAGCGACGGCGCCCTCCGAGCGACCGACCTGGCGACCGGTCAGGGGACCGGTGGGGTGCGCGAGGGCGGCACCCTCCCGCTGGTCCCGCGTGGGCGAAGGGCGGTTCCGGGGGGCGGGCTGGAGGAGTTCGAGGTGGTCGGGAACAGCCTGCCCGCCAGAGCACAGCTGGGCGAGGTACCCCTCCTCCCGCGCCTGGCGCGGCGGGGGGCGCTGGCCGGAGTCGTCAGCCGGGCGACGTCCTTCGACGTCGGCGTGCCCGAGGGGTATCGCGACGCCGTGTCGGCCTTCCCTCTCCGCGCCTGAGCGGCCGCCCGCGTGGACGCCGCCTTCAACTCCCACGTGCACGAGCTCACCGGCATCAGCGGCGCCCGGCTGGCGGATGGGCGCGCCCTCTCCGCCATCGTGGTGGCCGCGGCCGGCGCGGTCGGCATGCCGACCCTGGGACCGCCGCTCGTCCGCGAAAGTCCGGGCGGCATCGCGGTGGCCCTGCTCTGCCGCGAGGGTCACATCGTGCTCCACACCATTCCCGACGGCGGGCTCTGCTTCGTGTCCGTGGTGGCGCGCGCCCCGGTGGACGTCCGGCGGGGCGTGGAGGTGATCAGCCGCGGCCTCGCCAGAGACGCGGGGCGGTGAGCGGCATAACGGCAGAGCAGCACGGGGTGCTCGGGCACCAGCGCCAGCGCCTCCTGGATCGCGCGCTCCGCGCCGCCAGGTTGTGGAGCTTGAGTTCGCAGTTGCTCAGCAGGAACAGCGGCGCCACCGACCGGGGCAGCCGATTGAGGCCCGGCCCCTGCCCCGGAGATACCAGCAGTCTTCCCGGGTCCGCTCCGCCGACCAAAGCTGATCCAGCGGCGCTAGGACGGTGTCGGGAAGCCCCGACTCGAGCGCGTCGCGCACCAGCCTCAGCAGCACCTTGCGCTGAGGATCGTCCATCCGCCGGCCCGGCACCGGCTCGACCGAGGCCGGTGGCGAAATCGGCCGCGCGCTCTCTGCGCCCGCGGCCGCGGGCGCGTCGGTGGGCATCAACAGGGCGTCGAGCCGCTGGCGGGACGATGTCAGGGATGAGAGAGGATCCAACGGCATCCGCGAATCCTCGGTGCGTAGGGGGTCGACGATCTAGTTCCTGATCATCGGCTCCCTGCCCTAGGACTGAAGCGCTGCCACCGGGGGCCGGGCCGCGCCGGTGCCCCGGATCAGCCCCTCGACCCGCCGGGCGGGATCGAGCGACGCCTGGGCCACCCGGAGCACGTCGGCGGCCGTGACGGCACGGAAGGCGGCGGCCGGATCCGCCAGTTCGCTTAGCCCGGCGCCGGCCACCCACGCCTCGAGGATCTCGCTCGCCACCGCGCCCCCTGATTGCCGGCTCACCTCGGCCTGCCCGGCCAGGTAGTTGACCGCCTGGCGCAGCTCGCTCTGGCTTACCGGCTCGTGGGTGAAGCGCTCGAGCTCGCGCAGCATCTCGTTCCGCGCTTCGTCCTCGCGCTCGGGCGAGGTGGCGATGTAGGTCACCACCGCGCCCGCGCGCGCCTTGAGCCAGGCCGACGCCACCACGGTGTAGGCGAGGGAGCGCCGGTCACGGAGCGCCTCGAACAGCCGCCCGCCCAACCCGCTCGCCACCGCGGCCCAGACCTGCACCGCGGCCCGGTCGGGGTGGCGGCGCGACACGCCCGGAAACGCCATCGCGATCGCCGCCTGCGCCTTCTCCCGGAACATCGTCCGGGCCAGCGTCTCGCCGCCCGCGCCGGCCACCCAGTCCTGCGGCGCCAGGGCGCCGGTCGGCGCCCGCGGTTCGGCGCCGCCGAAGGCGCCGGCCAGCACCGCCGAGGCCTCCTCGGGGTCCACGTCTCCCACGGCGATCACGACCGGCCGGACGCGGAGCGCCCGCTGGTGCCAGGCCCGGGCGTCGCCGGCGGCGATGGCGGGCAACGTGTGCGGCAGGCCGGCCACGGGCAGACCGTACCCCTCGTCGCCGAACGCGGCCGCGAAGGCGAGCTGAAACGGGTAGCGGAACATGTCGTCCGCCACCTGCTGCGCCTCGGCGATCATCAGCCCGCGCTCGCGCGCCACGTCGCGCTCCTCCAGCCTGGGCGCGGTGTGGACCAGATCGAGCAGCGCCGCGGCCGGCGCCAGGTGCTCGGCCAGCACGGTGGTGGCGAACCCGAGCCAGTCGGAGGCGGCGATCGGGCTCAGGGTGCCACCCAGGCGCTCGAACGCGAAGGCGAGACCGCCCCCGTCGAGCTCGCCGGCGGCCCGAACCGCGCTCCGGACGGTGAGCGCGCCGAGCCCGGCCTGGGCCGGCGGATCGGGGTCGACCCGGGGGACGTAGATGCCGAGATGGACCAGCGGCACGCCCG
>JBBRGH010000327.1:0-4134 GCA_038240915.1 Gemmatimonadales bacterium
CAGTAGCAGCCGGCCCGGCCTCACCGTTCTCTGTTTCTTCCTCCCTGGTTCTGCCTGACTGAGTGCGCGGCGTCATCCTGCTGGCGTCGCGCGGACTCGCCAGCCCTGCCGATGCGAGACCGTCGCCCCGACCTGCACTCAGCGGCGGGGGCCGTGCACCAGATCACAGACACGAACGGCCTGGTGGATATACCCTACTCGGTAGCCCTGGGGGTGCTTTCCCGACGGCGGGTCGTTCGGTCGGGCGTCTGGGCGACTGACCGGAGCAACACCCGCGTACCGAAACGATGCATGCTCCGAAGAACTCGAATCGCGGATCAACTGCGCCAACGTCTGTACGGTGGCGTTCACCTGGGCCTGCTGGGGCCGGGGCAGCGGTTGGCGGGCGTGCGGGAGCTGGCCCACGAATTCGAGGCCGATCCCCGGGTGGTGATGGGTGCCTATCGGGAGCTCGAGTCCGAAGGCCTGGTGGAGATCCGGCCCCGGGTGGGCATCTTCGTCTCGGTGGCGGACGCGGCCCAGGTCCATCTGCGCCGGCGGGCCGCCGACTGGATGGTCGACCTGCTGATCGACGGGCGGGAACACGGCATCCCGGCCCCGGGATTGCCCCAGCTGATGCGCCAATCGCTCGAGACGGTGCGGCTCCGGATCGTCTGCATCGAATGCAATCACGACCAGATCGCTTCCCTGACCGGCGAGCTCAACGCCGACTACGGCGTCGACGCCACCGGGATCGACACCTTCACCCTCGGCGCGTCCGTCGCGCCCCCGGAGGCGGTCCGGCAGGCCGACCTGCTGATCACCACGCCCTTTCATGTCGTCGAGGTCGAGCCGGTCGCCGCCGCGCTGGCGAAGCCCTGGATCGCGGTCGAGCTCACGGTTGATCCGTTCGTGGACATCGCCCGCCGGCTGCGCCGGGAGCCGGTGTTCTTCGTGGTGGAGGATGCCCGCTTCGCCGACAAGCTGGCGCGGATTTACCAGGGCGCGCCGGGCGCCTCCCGGCTCCACCCGCTCGTGGTCGGGCGTGACGACCTGAGCGCCATTCCGGACGGCGCCGCGACCTACGTGACCCGCCTGGCGGGCGAGCGGCTGGGCTCGGCGCGATTGCCCGCCCAGGCCATCGGCGAGGTCCGGGCGTTCTCCCGGGAGACCTCGCGGCAGATCTTTTCGTTCATCGTCCGCGCGAACCTCGCCGCGCTCGGACGTGCCCTGTAGTCCGGACCCCCGACCGGAAGGCGCGATGCGCACACGCCACCGCGGCATTGCCGACGCACTCAGGGCCCGGCTGTTCAGCGGTCTTCACCTCGGACTGTTCAAGCACGGCGGCCGGCTGCCGAGCGCGCGCGAGCTGTCCCGCGAGTTCGACGCCGACCCGCGGGTGGTCCTTGCCGCGTACCGGACGCTGGAGCGCGAGGGCCTGGTTGCCGTGCGCGAGCGCTCCGGCGTCTTCGTCGCTCCCGCCGCCACGCCGGCCGCGAGCGAGACCGAGCCGGGCATCACGTGGATGGCCGAGGTCCTGATGCGCGGGCTCGGCCACGGTCTGTCGGGCGCGCGCATGGCCGACGCCCTCCAGCGATCACTCGAGGCCCGGCGGCTGCACGCGGTGGTCGTCGAGTGCAACGCCGACCAACTCTACTCGGTCCCGGCGGAATTGCGGAGGGACTACGGCTTCGAGGTCACCGCGCTGGACGTGGCGGCGCTGGACACCGAAGGACGCTCGCCCGGTGTGTTGCGCCACGCCGACCTCCTCGTCAGCACCCCGTTCCACAAGCGGGCGGTGGAGCGCCTGGCGGCACGGGTCGGCTCGCCCAGGGTGATCATCACCATGTGCACCGACCTGTTCGCCGAGGTCCTCCGGCTGTTGCCGTCGACCCCGGTGTATTTCGTGGTGGCCGACCCGCTGTTCGCCGCCAAGCTGCATCACCTCTTCGAGGGCGCCCCGGGGGCCTCCAACCTCCGGCCCATGGTGCTCGGTCGCGACCATCTCGACGCCATACCCGACACCGCCCCGACCTACCTCACCCAGCTTGCCCGCGCCCGGGTGGGCGACACGCCACTCCGCCGCCGGGTCATGCCCGAGGCGCGGGTGTTCTCCGACGACACGGCCCGCCAACTGCTCTCGTTCATCGTGCGCTGCAACAGCGAGGCGCCGCCCGCCAGGCTTGCCATCCGGGGTCGCTGATCTGCACCAGATGGGCGGACTGCCGCGCATCTGGTGGTCGCTGCCCCGCCCCTGATGCCACAGATCGCGGGATTGGTCTCGCCTGCTGCATTGTTGGGCCGGGCGGGCGTCCTACATTCCCGAGAGGGCCATGTATCGGCCGAACCAGCCGCAGTCCGGACCTCTCTCGGCGGTGTCCCATGACTCCACGCGTGCTCGCCGGCGCTCCGCGCTGGTTGTTCCTCCCGCTCTGTCTGGCCCTGGTCCTCGGGTGCAACGGCGACAATTCGGGGGGCCCGGGGAGTACGGATGGCACCGACGGACCGGCCGACGCGGGGACGCCGGTGCCCCGGCAGGACGGCGATCCCGTGCTCGGCAAGACGGTCTTCCGATTCGAGACTTTCAACAACGAGCGGTTCTTCACCGACGCGCTGCGCCTTCCGGCCGGGATCGTCGCCGCGGGAGTGACGCCGTTGCAGTTGCTGCGTCTGGGGGTGAGCATCGACCTGGACGCGGTGCCCGCCGCCCTGCTGCAGGCGATTCAGACCGATCTGCAGGCCGACCCGAGCGGGCAGACCTCTCCCCTGCTCAACGATCCCGCCACCACGATGGCCCTGTTCAACGCCAACGCCGTGATCGGGCTCCCGGTCAAGGACAGCGACGGCAACGGCGTCCTCGACTTGAGCGCCGGCGACAAGGCGGGCACGAGCTGCGCCCTGTGTCACACCCGGGCCGAGGACGCCGCGATCCTGACGGCGCCGTCGGGCGGATCGATCGGCCGGCGCCAGGACGGCCTGGCCGCCCACAGCCTGAGCTTCGGCGGAGTCATGGCCCTCGCCGCCAACTCCCGGGCGCTCTACCCGATTCTTCAACTGTCGCTCGGCGCCAACGGCGGCGCGACGATCGGCCGGGCCCCGACCGGACTCACCGAGAGCTCGACCGAGGCGGAGGTGGACGCCTACCTCACGAATCCCCAGTTCTACCCCGTCGGCATGTTCGACGACACGTTCGACGGCAACGGCGATCCGATGCACAACGCGCCGTTGTTCCGCCAGGATCTGGCGGCGCCGTTCGGCAGCGACGGCACCATCGCCCGGCTGGACAACTTCAGCAACCTCGTCTATACCGGCCTGCTCGATCCCACCACGCTCACCACCCCGGGCGGCCGCGCCTTCCTCCACAAGCTCGGCGGCGCCGCCGGAGACGAGATCGCGGACGACTACGTGCAGGTGCTGGCCGCGACGGGGGTCACCGGGTACCCGTTCGTCGATGCCCCAGCCTCGGCCGCGGCGGGCACCGAGGACGCGCCGCTGGGGATCCGGGTCGATGACGCGAAGCTGTTCGGCATGAACGCCTACCTGGCCACCCTGCCGGCGCCCCCCGGCCTGGGCGGCGACCCCGATGGACGCCAACTCTTCCGGACCGTCGGGTGCACCACCTGCCACAACGTCGATCAGGGCAGGCGGGTACCCTCGTTCATGGTGCCGATGAAGACCATCTTCCCCGGCGACAATCCCGACACCCTGGCGCAGCGGATGCCGCCGCTCAACCCGATCGTGAACACGGTGGCCTCGATCTTCGACGACAAGATGGCGGTGGTCAACGCCAGCATCAGGGGAGACATCCGGGGCACCGCGCTGCCGCTCCTGCTCGATCTGGCGCGCAAGCCGGTGTTCCTGCACGACAATTCGGTCCCCAGCCTCACGGACCTGCTCGACCCGGTACGAGGTCCGGCCGCCCCGCACCCGTTCTACCTCACCGATCCCAACCAGCGGGCCGCTGTCGTGAGCTTTCTTCAGGGCCTAGGCACGAACTGACCGGGGGACCAACAGATGACAACCGCCACTGCCCGCCTGGACCACGCGGCCCGCGCCGATTCGGCGTCGAGGCTGGAAGTGATCGGCGGGAGAATCATTCGCTACGGTCTGGTCGCAATTCTGCTGTGGGTCGGGGCCCTGAAATTCACCGCCTAC
>JBBRGH010000328.1:0-4128 GCA_038240915.1 Gemmatimonadales bacterium
CAGGCCCTCGTTGGCCAGCTCGGGATGGAAGGTGAACAGCGCCTTGATCAGCAACTCCTCGGTCCAGCGGACGTCATAGCGCATCGAGCCCACCACCACCCGCCGCCCGAGCACCATGCCGATGTCGCGGGGAAAGAACAGGTTGGGGAGCGGCGGAAAGGCGAATCCCTCCTCGTTGAGCGCGCTCGCGATCGGCCCGGTCTCCTCCCGGGTGCCTTCGATCAGCATGTCCACGATCTGGGCCGGCGGCAGGGTGCCGAGCCGCTGGGTCAGCTCGTCGGAGGCGACCACGTCCATCGTCTTGGTGATCAGGAACTCGCGCGCGTCGGGCTGGCTCAGGATCTCGCCCAGCAGCTCCCGCACCTGGAACACCCGCGCGAAGCGCCGCAGCACCGAGACGAACTGGCGGTGCTCCCGCTGGGCGATCTCCAGATCGATGATATCGTCGTAGAGGTAGTCTTCGCGGTTGCCCGGCGTCACGGCCAGCAGCTCCGGGCCGGGCGTGTGCACCAGCACCGTCTGGAGCTGGCCGATTTCCGAGGTGACGTCGACAGGCATACGGGAAATTATCGGGGAGGGCGCGGGTGGGGCTAGGGGCGCCGGGCGCGCCCCGGATGGATTACTGCGGCCGATAGCCGGGCCCGCGGAGCACCCGGCCGGGCAGCGCGCCCGTCGCCCGGCCGTCGGCGATGACCGGAATGCCGTTCACCAGCACCCAGCGCATTCCCTCCGCCAGCTGGTTGGGCTGGGCGAAGGTGGACCGGTCGCGCACCGTGGCCGGATCGAAGACCACGACGTCGGCCCAGAGGCCCGTCTTGAGCACGCCCCGGTCGCCCAGCCGCATCCGCTGCGCCGGCAGCGAGGTGAACTTGCGGATGGCGTCCTCCAGCGTGAGCCGCCGCTCCTCGCGCACGTACTTCCGCAGGATCCGGGGGAAGGTGCCGTAGGCCCGCGGGTGCGGGTGCTCCTCGCCCAGCAGCCCGTCGGGACTGGTGCCCTGCGAGTCGTTGTCGATCGACACCCACGGCTGCCGGAGCGCCAGGGTGATATCCGGCTCCGCCATCCCGAACACCGCGACGTAGGTATACGCCCGGTCCTCGGCCAGCAGATCGAGCAGGGCGTCGATGGCATCGGACCCGCGGAGCGCGGCCACCTGAGCCAGGGTCTTCCCCTGGTACTGACGCAACGCCGGGTTCTGGACCACGCCGATCAGCACCGACGCGGGCCCGGGAATCTCCTGCCACTCGTTGTCCCAGCTTCCCTTCGGGTCGAGCATGTCGCGCCGGATCCGCCGCCGCGCCGCCGGGTCCCGCAGCCGCTCGACCAGCCGGGCGTCGCCGCCGTCGTGGGCCCAGGGTGGCACGAAGGCAGACATCGAGTTGAACCAGGCCGGATAGGCGTAGGTATCGGCCGCGATGTCCACGCCCGCCCGCCGGGCCGAATCGATCTTGGCGACGACCTGGGGCATCCGGCCCCAGTTGCGCTTGCCGGCCACCTTGAGATGCCAGATCTCCACCGGGATCCGGGCCTCGCGCCCGATCCGGATCGCCTCGTCCAGCGCCGCGTTCATTTCGGCGCCCTCGGAGCGGAGGTGGGTGGCGTACAGGCCGCCCAGGGCCGACGCCTCGGTCGCGAGCGCCACCAGCTCGTCGGTGTGGGCATACGGCGCCGGCGGATATTGAAGCGCGGTCGAGACCCCGACCGCGCCCTCCCGCATGGCGTCCCGCACCAGACCGCGCATCCGGCCCAGCTCGTCGGCGGTCGGGGTCCGGTCCCCGTCGCCCAGCACCGCCCGGCGGACCTGGGTGGCGCCGATGTAGCTGGCAAAGTTGATCCCGATGCCCTGCTTCTCCAGCCGGGCGAAGTACTGCCCCAGCGTGCGCCAGTCGGGCGTGACCTTCAAGTGATCGTAGTCCGCCCGGTCGGCGGCCACGATGGCGTCGGTGAGCGGGCCGGCCGAGCCGCCTTCGCCGGTGATCTCGGTGGTGATGCCCTGGAAGATCTTGGAGGGAACCCGCGGGTCCACCAGCAGGCTCAGGTCCGACTGCCCCAGCATGTCGATGAAGCCAGGGGCCACGACCATTCCGCCGGCATCGATCGTCTGCCGAGCCACGGCGCTGTCGAGCCGCCCGATGGCGGCGATCCGGCCGTTCCGGATGGCCAGATCGCCCCCGTACCAGGGCGAGCCGGTGCCGTCGACGATGCGGCCGTTCCGGATGAGGAGGTCGTACAGGTCGTCCTGGGCGTGGAGGCGGACCGGGGCGAGGAACAGGCCGACGAGGACGGCTGCGGCCGGGAGCAGGGCGGCGCGGCACCGGGGCGTCACCGGCGGCTCCGGGGGGCGACTCACCGGTTCGCCAGGGCGTAGCTCAGGGTCTCGAGCTCGAGCGCGAGGTTGACCGTCTTGACGACCACATCGTCCGGCACGATCAGCTGCACCGGCGCGAAGTTGAGCACCGCCTTGACCCCGAGCGCCACCAGCCGGTCGGTGACCGGCTGGGCCGCCTCGGCCGGCGTCACCAGTACCGCCATGTCGAGGGGCCGCCGGGCGAAGTCGCTCTCCAGGGTGGCGATGTCCTGGATGGTGAGCCCGTTCCACTGGCGGCCGATCTTGGCTGTGTCGCTGTCGAAGATGGCGACGATGTCGAAGCCGCGCTGTTTGAAGCCGCGGTACTGCACCAGGGCGCTGCCGATCTTGCCGGCTCCGATCATGCCCACCTGGTACCGCTGCCGCAGTCCCAGGATTTCCCTGAGCCGGTCCGCCAGCTCCGGCACCGGATACCCGAGACCTCGCTTGCCGAACGACCCGAAGAACGAGAGATCCTTCCGCACCTGCGCCGACGTGGTGCTCCCGCGCGAGGCCAGCGCGCCCGAGCTCACCGTCTCCACCCCCTGCCCCTCGAACTCCTCGAGAAATCGCAGGTAGAGCGAGAGCCGCCGCACGGTGGACTCCGCGACCTTACGCATGTCCGGCTTTGTTGTGAAACATTTCACAAAGCTACCGCGCGAGCCACCCCCCGTCAACGAGCGCCCCGTGGAGCATCGCAAACGTCTCGGCGGTCACGACTTCGGGCCGCGAGGCCGGCGGAATACCCACCCCGGCCAGCAGCGCACCCACCCGGTCCGGCTCCCAGCCGGTCAGCTCGCGGAGTCCGCGGGCCAGCTGCTTTCGCCGGAAGCCGAACAGGCCCACGACCATCCGGCGGAAGCTCCGCTGCGCTGCCGGCACCACCAGCGGGTTTGGCAGCGGCATCAGCCGGAGCACCGCCGAGTCCACTTTGGGCCGCGGGTGGAAGGCCCCCGCCGGCACGGTGAACAGGCGTTCCGCCGCCGCCACCGACTGCACCCCCACGCTCAGGGCGCCATAGGCCGGTTCCCCTGCCCCGGCGACCACCCGGTCGGCCACCTCCTTCTGGACCAGGAAGACGATCCGCTCGGCCCGCGGCGGCGCGAGCGCCTTGTCGATCAATGGTGAGGGGATGTTGTAGGGGATGTTGCCGGTGACGAGGAACCGGGGGCCGGCCAGGGCCGCCCAGTCCGCGTCGAGGGCATCGCCTTCGACGATCGTGGCCGCCGGAAACCGCGCGCGCAGCGCCGGAACCAGATCGCGGTCCTTCTCGATCGCGACCAGGCGGCCGGCCCGCTCGACCAGCGCCGCGGTGAGCCCGCCAGGCCCGGGGCCCACCTCGAGGACGGTGTCGCCCGGGCCGGCCTCGAGCGCGTCGGCGATCCGGCCGAGCAGCCGGGGATCGGTGAGGAAGTGTTGCCCCAGCCGGCGCTTGGCCCGGGGCACCGCTAGATCCGGAGGACCAGCAGCGTGCGATCGTCGAACGGCTGCGACCCGAACGCCTTGGCCTCCGCCAGCACGGCCTCGACGATGACCTCCGGCGACTCGGTCCGGTGCCGAAGCACCTCGGCGAGCAGGCGCTCCTCGCCGAAGGGCTCGCCGGCGGCGTTGGGGGCGTCCACCAACCCGTCGGTCCAGAGCACGAGCAGGTCGTGGTCGATCGACCAGGGCACCTGCCGGCGCTGGATGCTTCCGGCCGTGGCCAGGCCGAGCGGCGGGGCGGTGGCCTCGAGCCGCTCGGGAGCGCCGAACCGCGGCACCCGGAAGGCGTACGGGTGCCC
>JBBRGH010000329.1:0-4119 GCA_038240915.1 Gemmatimonadales bacterium
CAGGATGAAGATCCGCGGACCGCCTTCTACCGACGTCAGCGACGCCCGCTGGTGGAGCAGCCGCACCGAGGCCAGCGAGTGGCTGGCCATGCCGTCCGGGGCCCCATACAGTGGCTTGGAGCGCCGCTCCTCCATCACCTCGGCCAGGGTCTGCGACGCCTCCTCGGTGGCCTTGTCCGGATCGGCCGCCTTGGGGCGGGGGATCGGGACCAGCCAGTGGAGGTCGGCAAAAGCCAACCCGTCGACCAACCGGCAACGGCGGCACTGGCCGCAGGGCTCCTGTTCCCGCCGCTCGCAGACCAGCAGCTGGGCCAGCCAGAGAGCCAGGCGCTGTTTGCCGACGCCGGACGGGCCCGAGATCATCAGCACCTGCGGCAGCCGACCCGACCGGACTGCCTCGGCGAGGCGGGTGCGGGCGTCGCGGTGGCCGACAAGGGGTGGCAGAGGCATGGGAGGAAGCTACAGGATCCCTGGGTTTTGGCCACCGATAGCAGTGTAACATCTTTTTCAACAATGACTTAAGCACGGCATTTGACAGAGCTTTACCAGGCAAAGCAGAAGGGGGATCGCCGGTGTTATGTTAAGTGAACGCTCGCTAACCCATGATTTGCAGCTTCTGTTCCAGGGCGCCATGACCGGTCCGGCGCCGGCGGAGTGGGCCCGTCCCGCCGGCTTGACCTATCTGAGCGCCGGACTAGCTTTACGCCGCAGCGCCGCGATCGAGACGCCGCCTTTTTTCCCGAGTAGCTCAGTTGGTAGAGCAGGTGACTGTTAATCACCGGGTCGGGGGTTCGAGTCCCTCCTCGGGAGCTCCAGGCAAAGCAGCCTTCATGGGGCAGTGGACCGGTTGCAACGGATCACTGCCCCGTCCCACGTCCAGTCCACCCAAGCAGGCGAATGCGGCTCTCCACCACCCAAAGGTTTCGCTGGGGGCTCTACGGCGCGACGGCTCTGGCCGGGCTCATCGTGGCCATCGGCGTCGTCAACACCCTCGAACTGACCCGGCGTTCCGACGACGTGTTTCGCAGTGCGTCGATCGTGAGCGAGCTGGAGGTGCTGCAGCGGCAGGTCACCGACGCCGAGACTGGGCAGCGAGGCTACCTCCTGACCCAGAACCGCCGCTACCTCGAGCCGTACGAGGAGGCGCCCCCGGCCATCAACGGCCACCTGGCCCGGCTGGCCGAGCTGCTGGCCGACGAGCCGGGCCAGCGCGCCGCGCTCGATTCCCTCCGCCCGCTGGTCCAGGACAAGCTCGACGAACTCCATCGCACGCTGGTCGCCGACTCCGCCGAGGGCAACGCCACTGCCCGCGCCCTGGTCAGCCGCGGCGGGGGTAAGGCCGCGATGGATTCGATTCGCGCCGTCGTGGCCCACATGCTTCACCGGGAACAGGCCAGCCTCTCGAAACGGACCGACGAGCACCGGCGCACGGCTGCGCTGAGCGAGGTGGTCCTCCTGGCGGTGCTGGGACTGGTGGGCGTGCTCTGCCTCCTGGGCCGGCGCGTCGTGGACCGCGACGACAAGCAACGGACCGCCGCGACGGCGGAGATCCTTCGCCTGCGCGATCTCGCCGAGGAGGAGACCGCCCGATCGGAGGAGGAAACGGCACGGGCGGAGGACGAGGCGGCCCGAGCCGAGGAATTCGCCACCCAGGCGGAGGAATCCCGGGAGCGGCTCGAGGAAGTGCTCGCCGGAATCAGCGACGGCTTTCTGGTCATGGATCGCGACCTCACGATCCTCTACATCAACGCCCAGGGCGCCGAGATGGTTGGGCGGCCGGTCGCCGAGCTGCTGCAGCAGGCCCTGTGGACGGCCCTGCCCGCCGGACGCGGCAGTCCGCTCGACCTCGCTTTCCGCGATGCCCTCGCCACCCGCGACGTGGTCCGCCTCGAGGCCCCGCTGCCAGGCACCGATCGCCGGCTCGCCGCCCACGTGTACCCCGCGGGCGACAACCTGTCGGTGTTCTTTCAGGACGTCACCGGCCGGGTCGCAGCCGAGCGCCGGGCCCAGGAGGGCGACGAGCGTCTCCGGGTGGCCCTCGAGGCGGGCCGCTTCGGCGTGTGGGAGTGGGACATCGGGGACGGGCAGGTGACCTGGTCGGATCGCACCTACGAGCTGCACGGCGTCCCGCTCGGCGGCTTCGGCGGCCGGCTGGACGACTTCACCCGGCTGGTGCATGCGGACGATCTCGACCGGGTCGGCGGCCTGATTCAGAGTGCGATCCGCGACCGTCTGCCCTACGAGGTGGAGTTCCGGGTCGTCCATCCGGACGGGTCGGTCCACTGGCTGGCCACGGCCGGGCGGGTGCTGTACCGGGACGACGGCACGCCGGACCGGATGCTGGGCGTCACCTGGGAGCGTACCCAGCAGCGCCTGGAGGAGGAGAGCGCCCGCCACGCGCAGCGAATGGAATCGATCGGGCGCCTGGCCGGCGGCGTGGCCCACGAGGTCAACAACCAGATGTCGGTGGTGCTGGGCTTCGCCCAGTTCATCCTCAAGCGTGCCGACCTCGCCGCCGATCTGCGGAGCGACGTCACCGAGATCCATCGCGCCGGCGAGCGCTCGGCGGCCATCACCAGCCAGTTGCTCGCCTTCAGCCGTCGCCAGCTGCTCCGCCCGGAGCTGCTCGATCTGAGCGACGTGGTCTCCCGTTTCGAGCGGGTCATCAAGCGGACCGTCGGCGAGCGCTGCGACCTGACGCTCCAGCTCGGCGCCGGGCTGGCGCATGTGGAGGCGGACCGCGGACAGGTCGAGCAGGTGCTGCTCAATCTCGCGCTCAACGCGGCCGACGCGATGCCGGACGGCGGGACCCTCGCCATCACCACCCGGGATGCCGAGCTCCCGCGCGATTCGGGCGCCCTCGGCGCGGGTGTGGCCGTCGTGGGTGGTCGGTACGTTCGGCTCACGGTCACCGACTCCGGGCATGGCATGGACGCCGGCGTGCTCCGCCACGTGTTCGAGCCGTTCTTCACGACCAAGCCGCTCGGGAAGGGCACCGGGCTCGGGCTCTCGACCGTGTACGGCATCGTGAAGCAGAGCGGAGGATATGTCTGGGTGGACAGTGCGCCGGGGGCGGGTACCTCGGTCCACGTCGATTTCCCGGTGGTCAAGGTGCGGCCCAGGACCGACGTCCCGGAGCCGGCCATGCGGACCACCCCGGCCCGCGGCCTCGTGATGGTGGTCGAGGACGAGCCGGCAGTGCGGATGATGGTGTCGCGGGTGCTGGAGCAGGAGGGCTACGAGGTGCTCGCCACCCAGCACGGCCAGGAGGCCCTGGCGGCCCTGGAGGGTCGGGACGGCATCCGGCTGGTGGTGAGTGACGTGGCCATGCCAGTAATGAGCGGCCGGGAGCTGGGCGACATGCTGGCCCGGACCCACCCGGACCTGCCGGTGCTGTACATGTCCGGGTTCGCCGACGACGAGATCATTTCGCGGGGCCTGCTGGAGCCCGGCCGGCCGTTCATCCAGAAGCCGTTCGCCTCGGAGCTGTTCGCCCAGCGGGTGGCCGAGCTGCTGCAGCAGCTCGGCCGCTGACGCTCCACGGCGCCGGTCGATCCGACTACTTTTCCACCGTTCGCCCCGTCCCACTCCGCGAGGGAGGCCCGATGTCCAAACGCGAAGACCAGCGGCTCGCCGCGCTCGCCAAGAAGAACGCTGAAAAGGTCGTCCAGCCCAAGGGCGACCGGTCGGTCCAGTTCGACCCCACCCTGCGGCAGCGGCACGGGGAAGAGGATCCGGAGACCCGCCGCCTCTTCAAGGAGATGAAGAAGCGGGAGTTCTGAGGCGGTTCAGCCCGCCACGATTTCCAGGTCCGCCGAGGACAGCGCGATCTCGCCGTGGCCCGGCACGTCCACCGTCACCGTGTCCTTGAGCGGCCCGGTCGGCGGCCGCCGGATCCGGGACACCTCCACGATTGACCCAACCTTGCCCACGACCCGCGCGACGCCGGAGCGGAGGATTTTCGCCTGTTGGCCGGGCACGCAGTCATTGATGTGAGACATTCCGCACCTTTCTGAAGCTTCCCGCCGGTTGACCCCCTGCTGCTCCCGCCATCTTGCCTGTCTGTACCATTCACAATACTGTAGTTGCTGTCAATGTTGGTTTACACCTCGCCAGCCT
>JBBRGH010000330.1:0-4089 GCA_038240915.1 Gemmatimonadales bacterium
GACTGATGACGAGCACCGCCCTTCCCACCCCGAGCCAGCCCAGCTACGCCGAACGGCGGGCCTGGATCGAGCACTACTTCGACCGGACCGCCGCCGAGGCCTGGGCCCGGCTCACCTCCGACGCGCCGCTGGGCCGGGTCCGGGCCAGCGTTCGAGCCGGCCGCGACCGGATGCGCCAGATCCTCTCGACCTGGCTGCCTGACGACCTCCGCGGCGCCCGGGTGCTCGATGCCGGCTGCGGCACCGGACAGCTGGCGCTCGAGCTGGCCCGCCGCGGCGCCCACGTGGTGGCGGTGGACCTCTCGCCCACGCTGGTGCAGCTGGCGCAGGAGCGGCTGCCCGCCGACCTCGGCGGAGGGGCGGTCGAGTTTCACGCCGGCGACATGCTGAGTCCGGCCCTGGGCCGCTTCGACCACGTGGTGGCGATGGACTCCCTGATTCACTATCGGGTCGAGGACGCGGTCGCCGCGCTGGCCACGTTGGCCGCTCGGACGGAGCGCTCGATGCTGTTCACCTTCGCGCCCCGGACGCCGCTGCTGGCGACGATGCACGCGGTCGGCCGCTGGTTCCCCCGCGGCAACCGGTCGCCCGCCATCGAGCCGGTGGCCGAGGCGGGGCTCCGCCGCCGGCTGGCGGCCGCGCCGGCGCTCCACGAGTGGCAGATCGCCTGGACCGGCGCGGTCGCGACCGGCTTCTATCGCTCGCAGGCGGTGGCGTATGTGAGGGCCCGGGCGTGAGCCGGCCGTCGGCGCTGATCGCCCGCGGAGTGCGCCGGCTGGGCACCCGCTACCTGCCGTTCGCCGACGCCGCCACGGCGGAGCTCCCGCTGGCGCGGCTGCTCCGACTGGGGCTGTTCCAGGTCTCGGTCGGGATGGCGCTGACGCTGCTGGCGGGGACGCTCAACCGGGTCATGATCGTCGAGCTGGGCGCCTCCGCCTCCCTGGTGGCGACGATGCTCTCACTGCCGCTGGTGTTCGCTCCGCTGCGGGCGTTCATCGGCTTCCGCTCGGACATCCACGTCTCGGTGCTCGGCTGGCGCCGGGTGCCGTATCTCTGGACCGGGACGATGCTCCAGTTCGGCGGGCTGGCGATCATGCCCTTTGCCCTGGTGCTGCTCCGGGGCGACCACAACGGTTCGATGATCTCGGGCCAGATCGGCTCGGCGGTGGCGTTTCTGCTGGTCGGCGCCGGCGCCCACACCACGCAGACCGCCGGCCTGGCCCTCGCGACCGACCTGGCGCCCGCCGCGGCGCGGCCCCGGGTGGTGGCGCTGCTCTACCTCATGCTCCTCACCGGCATGGTGGTGAGCGCGATCGGTTTCGGCGCCATGCTGCAGCCGTTCTCCAACACCCGGCTGGTTCAGGTGGTGCAGAGCGCGGCCCTGCTCACGGTCGCGCTCAACATCGTGGCCCTGTGGAAGCAGGAGGCCCGGAACCCGGCCCTCGCCACCGCTCCGGACACTCCCGTCCGCCGCCGGTTCGGCGATGCCTGGCGCGCCTTCCTCGGGGGCGGCCGCGCGGTCCGGCTGCTGGTGGCCACCGGCATCGGCGCGGCGGGCTTCAGCATGCAGGACGTGCTGCTCGAGCCGTACGGCGGGCAGGTGCTGCACCTGGGCGTGGGCGACACCACCCGGCTCACCGCCCTGATGGCGTTCGGCGCGATCATCGCCTTCGCCCTGGCGGCCCGCACGCTCGAGCGGGGCGGCGATCCGGCGCGGCTGGCCGCCAGCGGCGCGGTGGTCGGGGTCTTTGCCTTCGCCGCCATCGTCTTCGCTTCCCCGCTCGCGTCGGCGGCGCTGTTCCGGATCGGCACCGCGCTGATCGGCTTCGGCGGCGGGCTCTTTTCCGTCGGCACACTGACGGCGGCCATGGCGCTCGAGGCGGAGGCCGGAAGCGGACTCGCGCTCGGTGCCTGGGGCGCGGTCCAGGCCACGGCTGCGGGGACGGCGGTGGCCCTGGGCGGGTTCATCCGCGACCTGGTGGGCCACCTCGCCACCGCCGGCTACCTGGGGGAAGGGCTCAACGGCCTGACCGCCGGGTACAGCGTTGTCTACCACCTGGAGATCGGGATTCTCTTCGTCGCCCTCGCGGCGCTTGGCCCCCTGGCCGCGCCCGCGGCACGGCGCGCCGGCGGCCTGTCGGCCCGGTTCGGGCTGGCCGAGCTGCCCGGCTGACGCATCACGCTAACGCATCACCCTGGAAGCGAGGCCCCATGATCACGCGGTACATCGATGTCGCGCAGCTGGTGCTCTACGCGTTCTGGATCTTCTTCTTCGGCCTGATCTACTGGCTCCGGCGGGAAGACAAGCGCGAGGGCTACCCGCTTGAGTCCGACCGGCGGAACGTCCGGGTGCAGGGCTGGCCGGCGATGCCCGAGCCGAAACACCGGCTCCGCGCCGAGGGCGGCAAGCAGGCCACGGTCACCCATTCCATCGGAGACAAGCGATGAGCACCCCGAGCCGGCCCATGGCCGATCATCCCGGCGCCGCCATCACGCCCGTCGGCAATCCGATGCTCGCGGGCCTGGGGCCAAGCGCCTGGGCCGACCGGCCCGACGTCCCCGACCGGACCCTCGAGGGGATGCCCAAGATCCGGCCGCTTCGCACCGCGCCGGGCTACTCCCTCGAGTCCCGCGACCCCGACCCGCGGGGCATGACCGTGATCGGCGCCGACGGGGTGGCGGCCGGCGTCTGCCGGGAGGCCTGGGTCAACACCTCCGAGCCGACCCTGGTGTACCTCGAGATCGAGCTCACCGGCGGCGCGCGGCCGGTGCTCATCCCGGTCGGCTTCGTCCAGATCGACGCCCGGCGCCGGACCCTGCGGGTGAACGCGATCCTGGCCCGCCAGTTCGCCGATGCGCCGGTCACCCGCGAGCCGGACACGATCACGCTCCTGGAGGAAGACAAGGTCGCCGCCTACTACGCCGGCGGATACCTGTACGCCACGCCGAACCGGAGCGAGCCGATCGTATGAACGACGAAGCGCGCCAGTGGGTGCCGGGCGTGTCCACGCCCCTCCCGCCCGGCGAGCGGATCCGCTGGCGTGGCGCGCCTGAGCGGCACGCCCTCGCGCGGCGCGTGTTCCACGCACGGAAGATCGCGATCTATTTCGTGCTGCTGCTGGGGTGGCGCGCCGCCGCCAGCGCCGGCGAACACCCATGGATGCCCTATTTCCTGGCCGGCGCGATTCCCCTGGCCCTGCTCGGCGCGCTCTGCGTCGGCTGTTCGCTGCTGCTGGCGCGGCTGACCGAGCGGGCCACCGTGTACGCGGTGACCGATCGCCGGGTGGTGCTCCGGATCGGCCTGGTGCTCCAGTCCACCATCAACATCCCCTTCCGCCAGATCCAGGGGGCATCGGTCAAGCGGCATGCCGACGGCACCGGGGACATCGCGCTCCGGCTGGGCGACCAGGACCGGCTGGCCTACCTCATGCTCTGGCCCCACGCCCGGGCCTGGCATTTCACGCATCCGCAGCCGACCCTGCGCTGCCTGGCGGATCCCGAGCAGATCGGCGAACTGCTGCGGGAGGGCGTGCTCGGCGTCAACGAGCCGCCGGCGCCGGCCACCGCGGGGGAGGAGACGGCGGCGAGCGAGGGGCCGGTTGAGCTGGCGGTCGGCGTGCCGGCCGAGGCGGTCGCATGATCCCGGAGCGCGAGAGCGTCATCCTGCCCCGGCCGCTGCTGCTGGCCGCCGGGGCGCTGGTGGCGCTGACGATCCTGGGCGCGGGTCTGGCCAGCCGGACCACGGCCCGCCAGCCGGTGGTGCCGGCCGGGGTGGCCGTAGTCCGGAGTCTCGACCTCGGCTTTGAGGACCGGGACGACGGCGGCATCCTGGTGCGGGACATGGTGCGACGGCGGGACGTGGAAACTCTCGCCCCGGGCTCCAACGGGTTCATCCGTGGCGCCCTCCGGGGCCTCGCGCGCGAGCGCCGGCGCCAGGGCTACGGCTCGGAGGTTCCCATGCGGCTCACCGAGTGGAGCGACGGGTCGGTGACCCTGGAGGATCTGGCCACCCGGGAGCGGATCGAGGTCAACTCGTTCGGACCGACCAATACCGCGGCGTTCCGGGATATCTTGCTGCAGGGCCCCTGA
>JBBRGH010000331.1:0-4084 GCA_038240915.1 Gemmatimonadales bacterium
CACATCACGGGCGAGGTGGTCAACGTGAACGGCGGCAGCGTGCTGTGCGGGTGAGATGATCCACCTCCTCTTCACCGGCGGCACCATCTCCATGCAGCGCGATCCGGACGCGGGCGGCAACGTGCCGACCCACGGCGGGGAAGCGCTGGTCGCCTTTGCGCCCGGGCTCGACGCCATCGCACCGTACCGGATCGAGAACTGGGCCAAGCTGCCGGCGGCCCACCTCGGGCCCGACCGGCTGTGGGCGCTGCGGGAGCGGGTGGCCGAGATCGCCCGGAGCGGCGAGGTGCGGGGCATCGTCGTCACCCACGGAACTGACACGATCGAGGAGACGGCCTATCTGCTCGCCCGGACCCTCCCGACGGCGGTGCCGATCGCGATCACCGGCGCCATGCTCACCTCGGGCGACGCAGGATGGGACGGGCCGCGCAACCTGCTCGATGCCGCATGCGTAGCCGCGTCCCCCGGAAGCGCCAGCCGGGGTGCCATGGTGGTCTTTCACGGCCAGGTCTTCGCCGGGGAGACCGCGGTGAAGACCCACACCACCGACGTGGCCGCATTCTCGGCGCCACACGCCGGGCCGGTCGGCCGGGTGGAGCAGGGCCGGGTGAGGTACGACGGCGCCCCGGCGGTGCGGCCCGCGCCGCTCCGGCCGGACGGGCTTCGGGCGCGGGTGGCGCTGGTCCAGGTGGTGGTCGGCGATGACGGCACGATGCTCGACCTGGCCCGGCCCGAGCACGACGGCGTGGTGCTGGTGGCCTTCGGGAGCGGCAATCTGCCACCGGATGCGGTGCCGGCCGTCCGGCGCTGGCTGGACGAGGGGAAGCCGGTGGTGCTGGCCAGCCGCTGCGTGGCCGGCGAGGTCGTCCCGATTTATGCGTTCGAGGGCGGCGGTGCCCGGACGGTGGCCATGGGCGCGATTCCGGCGGGGCCGCGGACGCCGTCGCAGGCGCGGATGGAGCTGGTGTTGGCGCTGTCGGCCGGCGTCGCGTACGGCCAGGGATGAGCGCACCCGAGGCCCCGACGATTCCGGACGAGGTTCTGGAGATCGCCCGCACGCTCGAGGACGCGGGGCACGAGGCCTGGTGCGTGGGCGGCGCGCTGCGCGACGGCCTCCTCGGCCACCCGCACTCGGACTACGACTTCGCCACTTCGGCCACGCCGGCCCAGGTCACCGCCCTGTTCCGGCGGACCGCGCCGGTGGGTGAGAAGTACGGCACGGTCGGTGTGATCGACCGCCTCCGGGTGGTCCACGAGGTGACCACCTTCCGGCGCGACGTCACCACGGACGGCCGCCACGCGGTCGTGGCGTACGGGGTGTCGCTCGAGGACGATCTGGCCCGCCGCGATTTCACCATCAACGCCATTGCGTACCATCCACTCCGGGGCGAGTGGCGGGATCCATTCGGCGGCCGGGACGACCTGGCGCGCAGGCTGATCCGCGCGGTGGGCCAGCCCGCCGAGCGGTTCCGGGAGGATTACCTCCGGATTCTTCGCGGCCTCCGGTTCGCGGCGCGCCTGGGCTTCACGGTCGAGCCCGCCACCTGGGCCGCGGCCCTCGCGGCGGCGCCCGGGCTGGCCCAGCTGTCGGCCGAGCGGGTGCGGGACGAGTGGTTCAAGGGTCTCCGGACGGCCCGCTCGCCGGCGGAGCTGGTGGAGCTGTGGCTCCGGGTCGGGGCGGCCGACCGGTGGCTGCCGGAGCTGGCGGCGGTGCCGCCCGAGCTCCTCGCGCGGCTCAGGACGGTGCCGGTGGACCGGCGCGATCCGGTCCTGCTTACCATGTTGCTGGTCACCGACGCCACGCCGGTGCTTCGGCGGCTCCGGGCCTCCAATGCCGAGATCGAGCGCGCGGCCGCGGTGGCGCGAGGTCCGGCGACGCCGGCGGCACTCGACCCCAGGGCGGTGCGCCGGTGGCTCGCGGGGGTGGGCCGCGCGACGGACGACCTGCTGACCCTGGCGACCCTGCGCGCCGGGGCGGAACCGCCGTGGGCGGCGACCGTAGCCGAGATCCGGGGCCGGCACGAGCCGCTGGCCCGGGGTGATCTGGCCATCACGGGCGCCGATCTCCAGGCGCTCGGCGCCGCCGGTCCCCGGATCGGGGAGCTGCTCGCGGCCCTGCTCGACCGCGTGCTCGACGAGCCGGCGCAGAACGAGCGCGCGACCCTGCTGGCCCTGGCCCGGGAGCTTCTGTGAATCCGATCGGCTTCGCCATCGCCGCCGCGCTGGGCAACGTCGTGGGCGCGCTCGCCGTGGTGCGGCACGAGCGCCGAAGTCTCCGCTTCATCGACGCCTGCCTGGCCTTCGGGGCGGGCTTCATGCTGGCCGTGGCGCTGCTCGGGGTCCTGCCCGAAGTGCTGCGCGACTCGCCCAACGCCGCGATCTTCGCGCTGTTCGGCTACCTGGCGGTGCATCTGGCGCAGCACGTGCTGACGCCGCACTTCCACTTCGGCGAGGAGACCCACCGGGTGAGCCCGTCCGCCGGCGTCTCGGCCGTGCTGGGTCTCACGCTGCACACGTTCTTCGATGGCGTGGCGATCGCGAGCGGCTTTCTGGTCTCGGGCCAGCTCGGGATCATGCTCTTCCTGGCGGTCCTGCTGCACAAGCTGCCCGAGGGCGTCACCATCGCCAGCGTCATGGTGGCCGGCGGCCAGAGCCGGCGGCGGGCGATCGGCGCCGCGGTGGTACTGGGCGCCGCGACGGTACTCGGCGTGCTGCTGACGGAGCAGCTCGCCCCGCTCGCCCGACACGGGCTGGCGCTCTCGGCCGGAGTGACGCTGTACGTGGCGGCATCGAACCTGGTGCCCGAGTTCCAGGCCAAGCGGGGCGGGTTCACCGCGGTGGCCTTCTTCGGCGGCGCGCTGGCGTTCTTCCTGGCCGAGCGGATGCTGGAGGCCTGGGCGCGCTGATGGCACGGAAACGGGGTGGGGACGAGGGGGAGGAATCGCTGTTCGCCGCGACCGCTCGGGAGGCGCAACCGCTGGCGGCCAGGATGCGGCCGCGCGCGCTCGACGAGTTCGCCGGGCAGGCCCACCTGTTGGCGCCGGGCAAGCCCCTCCGCGAGGCGATCGAGCGCGGCGTACCGGGCTCGATGATCTTCTGGGGACCGCCGGGGAGCGGCAAGACGACCCTGGCGCACCTGATCGCCCGAACCTCGCAGCGGGTCTTCGTGCCGTTCAGCGCCGTCACCGAGGGCGTGCCACGGATCCGGGAGATCGTGGCCGCGGCGCGCGGGCGGCTGGAGGCGGGCGGGTCGCAGACCATCCTCTTCATCGACGAGATCCACCGGCTCAACAAGGCCCAGCAGGACAGCCTGCTGCCGCCGTCCGAGGACGGCACCCTCACCCTGATCGGCGCCACCACCGAGAACCCGAGCTTCGAGATCAACGGGGCGCTGCTCTCGCGGACCCGGGTGTTCGTGCTCCAGCCGCTCTCGGCGGAGGACGTCGAGGGCGTGCTCCGGCGAGCGTTGGCGGAGGAGGAGCGGGGGCTGGCTGCCCAGGCGCTGGTGGTGGACGACGACGCGCTCCGCTCGATCGCCGTCGAGGCCGACGGCGACGCCCGCCGCGCCCTCACGGTGCTCGAAGCCGCGGCGGCACACGCGGGACTCGGGGGACGGATCACCGCCGAGGTGGCCCGCGAGGCGATGCAGAAGCGCTTCGCCCGCTACGATAAGGCCGGCGAAGAGCATTTCAACCTGCTGTCGGCGTACCACAAATCGCTGCGGGGGAGCGATCCGCAGGGGGCACTCTACTGGATGGCACGGATGCTGGACGGGGGCGAGGATCCAATGACCCTGTTCCGGCGGGCCATCGCGATGGCGGCGGAGGACATCGGGCTGGCCGATCCCAACGCACTCATCCTCGCGGTGGCGGCCAGGGACGCGTTCCATATGCTGGGACCGCCGGAGGGCTACCTGCCGCTGGCCGAGATGACCATCTACCTGGCGACGGCCCCCAAGTCCAACAGCGCCAAGGTGGCCTTGGGGGCCGCTCTGGCCGCGGCCCAGGATACGCCGGCCGCGCCGGTTCCGCTCCACATCCGAAACGCCCCGACCGGGCTGATGAAGGAGCTGGGCTACGGCAAA
>JBBRGH010000332.1:0-4066 GCA_038240915.1 Gemmatimonadales bacterium
AGGCCACCCGGCACGCCATCAAGCTGAATCCGACCCTGGCCCGGGCCCAGGCCAACCTCGCGCTCGACCGCTATCCCCAGAACGGCACCGCGCCCGGCGCCGCCGCCGAGCGCCCCCAGATCGTCGAAGGCGGCGCCCTCGCGCACTACACCCTGGGCCTGGCCTTCCGGCAGAAGGGCCTGCACGACGAGGCCCTCCGCGAGTACCGGTTGGCCCTCGACGGTGGCGAGGATCGTCGATTGACGCTCCAGGCCATGGCCGAGGTCCATCTGCTTCGCCGGGAGCTGACGCCTGCGCTCGAGCTGTACGACGCCCTGGTCCGCGAGTTCGCCGATTCGCCCAAGCTCTGGAACGAGCGCGGAGTCTGCCTCCACCAGGCCGGCCGCCGGACCGAAGCGATCGTCTCCTACGAGCGGGCGGTCGACGTCGATCCGGGCTACCAGCTCGCCTGGAACAATCTGGGCGTGATCGGGGCCGGCGACGCCGGCGAAGCCGGCATCGCCGCCTTCCGCCGGGCCCTCGACGGCGACTGGCCGCTCTTCGCCGCCCGGCTCAATCTCGGCCTCCTGTTCCTCCAGCGGCACCAGCTGCGGCCGGCACTGGAGGAGTATCAGGGGGCGCTCTCCGCGCAGAGCGGCAGCGCGGTGGCGTGGAACGGGGTCGGTCTGGTGCTGATGGAGCTGCGCCGGTTCGAGGACGCCCGGAACGCCTTCGGCCGCGCGGTGGACGCCGACCCCGGCATGGCTGGGGCGCACTACAATCTGAGCTTTGTGCTGAGCCAGCTGGGCGATTTCGACGGCGCGCTGCGGGAGACCCGCCGCGCCCTCGAGCTGGAGCCGCTCTACGTGCCCCAGAAGTTCTCGCTCACGATCGACCTCCAGTACGAGGATCCGACGATCGCGATCGCTCCGGAGCTGACGGCCGAAGTGGCCGGTGACCAGCTCGCCGGCGAGTTCGCCTTCGACCCGCCGGCCCTGGATCAACTCTTCGCCGAGCTCGCCGCCGACGTGCCCGGGCCCGGCCAGCCGACCGTCGCGGGCGACGCCCTCGACCTGGCCCGCGACTACATCGCCAAGGGCCTGCTCGACCTCGCCTCGGCTGAGCTCAGTCGGGCGGCCGCCCGCGGCGCGCCGCAGGGGGCCACCGCCGTGCTCCTGGGCGACATCTTCGCCAAGCGCGGCCTCTACGGTGAGGCGCTCGAGCGCTATCGGGCCGCCCGCGCCGCCGCGCCGGACGATCCCGATGCCACGCTGGGTGAAATTCGGGCGCTCCTCGCCCTCGGCTGGGCCGGCGACGCCGCCCCGCTGGCCGACGAGCTCGCCCGCCGGGTCCGCGGCGATGTCGAGGTGCTCGTGGCTCGGGCCCGGGTCCGGCTCGCGGTCAGCGACGCGCTGGGAGCGCTCGACTGCATTCGCGAGGCACAGACGCTGGCGCCGGGCCGGCCCGACCTGTTCCACCTCCAGGCCCAGGTGTCGTCCCGCCTGGGCGACCGGACCGCCGCGCTCGCCGCGTTCAACGCCGCGCTGCAGCTCGACCCGTCGCTGGTGCGGGTCTGGTTCGAGCTGGGCGGGATCGAGGAGGAGCGGGGCAACTGGCCGGCCGCGCGCGCCGCCTACGAGCGCGCACTCGACCTCCTGCCGACCTACGGCGCGGCCGCGCTCGCCCTGGCGGAGCTGCTCGCGCGGACCGAGACGCCCCGGGCGGCGATCCAGGTGCTGGTGCGGCTGCTGGAGGCCGATCCCTACGAGCTGGAGGCGCTCACGGCGCTCGGCCGGGCGCTGCTGGACGACGGCCGCACCGCCCAGGCCCTGGAAGCGTTCGAACGCGTGCTCCGGTTCGATCCCGAGCACGCGGGCGCGCTCTACCACGAGGGCGCGGCCCTGGCCCGCCAGCGGCAATTCGACCAGGCCGTGCAGGCGTGGGAGCGCGTCGTCCAGCTCGATCCGGGCGGCCCCTACGCCTCGCAGGCCCGCTCCCGTGCCCGCTCCGCGCGGGACCTGCAGCATATCTTCGCCGCTTCGGCCGGGTAGACCGTGGCACTCGAAGGCACCCTCAAGGACCTCCATATCCAGGACGTCTTCCAGTTGCTCGATCTGGGCCGGAAGAGCGGGGTCCTGCGCGTGACCTCGGAGCTCCGGCAGACGGCCGGGACCGTCTGCTTCGATCGGGGCGGCGTGGTGTCCGCCGCGGTCGGGAGCGATCCGCAGCCGCTCGGAACCCGGCTGATCCGCGCCGGGCGGATCACGCCGGCCGATCTCGATCGGGGGCGCGGGATGCAGAACGGCGGCGACGGCCGGCGGCTGGGCGATATCCTGGTGGAGCTGGGCGCCATCACCCGGCGCGAGCTCGACCGTCAGCTCAAGGCGCAGATCGAGGAGGCGGTGTTCGAGCTGCTCCGCTGGTCCGAGGGCTACTTCCGTTTCGAGGAGGGCGCCCCCTATCACCCGGTGGTCGAGTCGCCGGTGCGGTTTCCGACCGAGGCCCTGCTGATGGAAGCGGCCCGGCGGATCGACGAGTGGTCGCGGATCGGCTCGAAGGTCTCGCACCTGCGGCTGGTGCCGCGTCTGCCGCCTCCGGAGGACCAGGGCACCGAGACGCTCGACCTGGTGCCCTTCGAGTGGGAAGTCCTCGCCGCGGTGGACGGCGCCCGCGACCTCCATTCGCTGGCCGAGGTGCTCGGCCGCTCGGAGTTCGAGGTGGCCAAGACGGTCTACGGTCTCACCAGCGCGGGCATCGTCGTGCTCGACGACCCGGCCCACCCTGGTGAGGAGGCCGAGCCGGGCCGCGACCTGGCGGCGTTGCTCGTGCCCGCCCGCGAGGCGCTGGCCCAGGGCCAGTACGACCTCGCGGCCGGCGCGCTCGAGGAACTGCTCCGGGCCGACCCGCTCATGCCCGAGGCGCGCCGGCTGCTCGGCATCTGCTATTCCGCGGTCGGCCGGCTGACCGAGGCGCTCGACTGCTGGATTTCCTGGAGCCGACTCGGCACCCGGACCCCGGGTGAGGAATCGGAGTCGCCCACGGTGGAGCGGCTGCGCCAGTCGGTCGAGGCCATTCTGGCGGAGTTGGAGCGCTACCGTGACTGATGACATCCGCGCCCTCACCGCTCGCATGGCCGAAGAGCCGGGCAGCCTCGCTTTTCTGGAGCTGGCGGAGGCGCTCCGCCGTCGCGGTCAGCTCGAGGCGGCGTACAAGGTGGCCCGCGGTGGCCTGGTCCGGTATCCGGGCCTGGCGGACGCGCACGATCTGATGGCCCGGGTGATGAGCGACCAGGGCGACCTCGCCGGCGCCTTCGACGCCTGGTCCTCGGCGCTCCAGCTCGATCCGATGCGGGTGAACGCGCTCAAGGGGATCGGCTTCCTCTATTACCGAGCCGCCGACCGGGTCGCGGCGCTGGACCACCTGCAGCGGGCGATGGACGTCGATCCCGACGACGCCTCGATCCGCCAGGCGATCGGCCGGATCAGCGCCGGCGGTCCGGCGCCCTCCGCTGGTCAGGCGGCCGAGGCGCCGGCGGCGACGCGCGCCGCCACGGGCGTGGCGGCCGCCGGCACCGGCGACCGGCCGGCCGTCACGGTGGCGGCCGCCCCCAGGCCAGCGGCCGCCCGCCCGCCGGCGCTGTTCGATGGCGTGGACGGTGGCGAGCGCGGCCTGCTGCTGGTGGACGCCAACGGCCTCCGGCTCGGCGGCGAGTTGGCCGCCGCCGATGGGGCCGACGCAGGCGACCGGGTCGCGGCCCAGCTGGCCGGGATATCGCGGGAGGCTGCCCGAGCCACCCGGCTGCTCGGACTGGGCAGTTGGCACGCCATCGCCATCGAGTGCCCGGACGGCCACCTGGTCCTGGCCCAGTCCACCGCGGATACGGTCCTGCTGGCCAGTCGGGAGCCTTCGGTGCCGATGGGCCGGGTCGGGCTGCTGGCGGAGCGCGCCGCCCGCGCCGCCCGGACCTGGCTGGAGTCTCAGTCGTGACGCCGACCCAGGTGGCCCTCGACCGCGTCACCCGGGTGCCCGGCGTTCGGGGGGCCTTGGTGGTGAGCGCCGCCGACGGTCTCGTGGTGGCCGAGCAGTT
>JBBRGH010000333.1:0-4057 GCA_038240915.1 Gemmatimonadales bacterium
TGGGACCGCGCGGTGGGCGACCTCCGCGCGGCGGGTGCCATGGTCGAGCCGTTTGCGCCCGCCGTCACCCGCGCCGGCTACCAGGACGCCTTTGCCGCCGCCTCGGCCCGGCGGGGCGACCCGGCGCCCGACCCCAAGGCGCCGGCGCCCACCGCCAGCGCGTTGTACCGCTACTTCGCCGGCCGCACCGGCGACCCGCGGGCGGCCGTACGCCTCGGCTACCCGGCGTACCGCGCCTTCTACGACGTGCTGCCGGAGACCTTCGCGGCCTGCGAGCCGCTGCTGGAGCGCTCGCTGACGGAGGACCCGGCCGGCCGCTCGTTCGCCCGCTCGCGGGCCGAGGTGGTGGCGGCGCTGGCGGAAACGATGCGCGCGGCCGGCGTCATGGCGATGGTCTATCCCACCATGCCCTTCAACGCCCCGCGCGCGGTGGACGACTGGCCCGACGTCCGCACTCCCCTCGGCTACGGTAACTGGCTCGGGCTGCCGGAGGTGTCGGTCCCGGCGGGCTTCGGCGCGGACGGGATGCCGGCGCTCAACCTGTCGGTCGTGGGGTTGCCGGGGGACGATGCCCGGGTGCTGGCGCTGGCGCACGGCTACGAGCGGCAGTCGCGGCGGTTCCGGGCGCCGCCCAGATAGGTGGGGTAGGTCGCCGGTCGAGCACGTGGCATCGCGGGCTGAACGCAAGCATCGCGACGTGAATTCGGAGCATGGCAACCTGCACGCGGAACATCGCGACCCGAGCTCGGGACATCGCGCCTGAATGCGGGCCTGGCGCCCTGAACGCGAAGCATGGCGGCCGCCGGGCATCGTGGCATGAACTCGGAGCATCGCTCCCGACGCGCCCATCGCCGGGCCCCCGGAGGTTTGACGCCGAAGTGGACCGGCCCCAGATGCTGGGGCCGGTCGGCGGCGCGCTCGCCTGCCGGCTCGAGGGCAGGCACCCCGAGGTCACCGACCCCGCGAGCCGCTCTAGCTCTGACCGGATTCTGTCCCGCCCCGGCCCCGGACACCGTTGCCACCAGGGCGGGCGCCGGGGATGTTGCGAGCCATGGCCGACACCCTCCCCCTGCCGCAGGTCACCCCGCCCTCCCACCGCCTCGCGGCCATCGACGCCGCGCGCGGCGCCGTCATGATCATCATGGCGCTCGATCATGTGCGGGACTTCATTCACCGCGGGGCCATGGTGGCCTCGCCGACCGATCTCGCGACCACCACGCCGGTCCTGTTCTTCACCCGCTGGATCACCCACCTCTGCGCCCCGACCTTCATGTTCACCGCCGGCCTGGGCGCGTTCTTCTGGTGGCGGCGGGGCCGGAACAGGCGCGAGCTGTCGCGCTACCTGGCGACCCGGGGACTCTGGCTGATCGTGCTGGAAGTGACGGTGATGCGGGTGGCGTACAACTTCGACCTGTCGGGCGAGTATCCCCTGTTCCTGCTGGTGCTCTGGGCCCTCGGCGGCTGCATGCTCGGGCTGGCGCTGTTGGTCTGGCTGCCGAGGCCGCTGCTCGCGACCCTCAGTCTCGTCGCCATCGCAGGCCATAACCTGCTCGACGGCGTGGCGCCCGCCCGGTTCGGCGCCGCCGCGCCCCTATGGAACCTGCTGCACCAGCCGGGCGCCTTCCCGCTCGGCGGGACGACCGTCCTGGTCGGCTATCCGCTGGTGCCGTGGATCGCGGTCATGGCGCTCGGCTTCTGCGCCGGCCCCCTGTTCCTGCTCGACCGGGCCGAGCGCCGCCGCCACCTCGCCCTCGCGGGCGCGGCCGCGATCGCCGGGTTCGTGGTGCTCCGGACACTCGATGGCTACGGCGATCCGGCGCCCTGGACCCGCCAGGCCTCGCCGGTCTTCACGGCGCTCTCCTTCCTCAACACGACCAAGTACCCACCCTCGCTCGACTTCCTGCTGATGACGCTGGGGCCGGCGCTGCTGGCCCTGGCATGGCTCGACCGCCTGGTGCTCGAGCCCGCCAACCCGTTGCTCGTGTTCGGCCGGGTGCCCCTCTTCTATTTCGTCCTCCACTTCTACGCGGCCCACGCTGCCGCCGCACTGCTGGCCCTGGTCCGCTACGGCTCCGGGGCGTGGATTTTCGTCTTTCACCCGGTGCCAGCCATGGGTGGGCCAGCGGCGCTGTATCCGCCGGGGTTCGGCTACGACCTGTGGGTGGCGTACCTGGTCTGGGCCGCCATCGTGGTGGGTCTCTACCCCCTTTGTCGCCGGTTCGCACGGCTCAAAGCCACCAGGCGTGACTGGTGGCTGAGCTTTCTCTAGATCGTCCCCGGCCTGCCGGCCATCGCTCCGAGCCGGCGGCGACATCGCTCGGGGAGATCGCACCGGCGCCGGAGCCGGAGAACGGCCGGTGCTCCTCCTGTCGTCACTGCACCACGACCGTCCCGTGCATGGACGGGTGGATGTGGCAGGTATAGCCGAAGCTCCCCGCCGTCGTGAAGGTGCGCTGGATCGAGACGTTGGCGTTGGTGCCGCCGATGTCGGCCGGCGTGCCCGCCTGGGTATCGAAGAAGACATTGTGACCCACCGACTTGAAGGCGAAGGTCACGACGTCCCCGGTGTGGACCGTGATCGTTCCGGGCGTGAACGTCAGGTCCGCCGTGGCCGTGACGGTGTTCCCGCCCGTGTTCGGTCCGGAGACGTCCCCGCCGTTGTTCGAGCCGCAGCCGTAGGCGGTCACGATCCCTATGAGCAGGGCGAGGGTCCGCCCCTGAATTCGCGTCAACATGGCATACTCTCCGCGCTGGTGTGGGACAAAGGTGATTGCAGCGGAGAATATTGGCCGCGGCGTCACGGCGAACCATCCGCCGTTGGACCGGAAACCACCCTGACCAGAGGCCGGTCCCCGGGCACACCAACGCCGAACCCGAGGCCGAGCCAGTTTCCCCGGTCGGTCTGCCCGACCAGGTACGAGTCGCCGGGGTCCCGGATCGAGTCGCGCTACGGCGTCCGACCACGCCTGACCACGCCTGCACGAGGGGCCGCGGCGCCGGCTACGCCGACGCCAGCACGGCCAGAACGACCTCGACGGTCGCGACGTGCCGCTCCTCGGCGTACACCTCGACCGTGGCGAACTGGAGATGGCGTTTGCCCCGCACCTCCGCCTTGAGCTCCAGGCGGGGCGTGGACGGCGTGACCGGCAGGTGGAAGGCCGCCGAGGTCCGCACCAGGCGCGGCCGGCCGCGGAGTCCGCGGGCCCAGGCCCAGAGCGCGACCAGCTGTCCAGCCGCCTCGATGATCAGCGTGCCCGGAAAGATCGGATCTTGGGGGAAGTGCTGGGCGTAGACCCAGTGGCCGGACCCGAGCTCCACCTCGCCGGCGATGCGGGTCGCCTCCAGGGCTGTGATCCCGGTGATCTGCCGCATCTGGCCGACCGGAAGAAAGGTGGCATCGAGATCGAGCAGGGTCGGAACGGGCATGGCAGCGGCGGCAGATGGCATGGCGGTCTCCGGGCACGGGCGGACGAGACGGTTGGACCAATCTAGTACGCCGCTGGCCGCCCGCCGGATGTTCCGGAGCGCTATGGCGAACCCGGACGCCGGTCGCGCCCATACCCTCGCCAACCCCGGGACGAGACGAGAGATTACTCGCATGACCGACCCACTCACGAGCTGGCCCAGGTCAACATCGGCCGGGCCCGGGGCGAGATGACCGACCCGGTCATGGCCGACTTCGCCGCCGCGCTGGCCCCGATCAATGCGCTGGCCGAGGTGAGCCCCGGTTTCGTCTGGCGGCTCCAGACCGAGGACGGCGATGCCACCGCGGTCCGGCCGTACAGCGACACCCGCATCCTCATCAACCTCTCGGTCTGGGCCGATCCGGAGGCGTTGCCGGCCTACGTCTTCCGGAGCGCGCATGCGACGTACCTGCGGCGGCGGCGGGAGTGGTTCGAGCGTTTCGAGCAGGTGTACGTGGCGCTCTGGTGGGTGCCGGCGGGCCACCGGCCCACCGCCGCGGAGGCCGTCGAGCGGCTGGCGCGTCTGGAGGCGCACGGGCCCACGGCGCACAGCTTCACCTTCGCCGACCCGTTCGACGCCGCCGGCCGCCCGA
>JBBRGH010000334.1:0-4051 GCA_038240915.1 Gemmatimonadales bacterium
TTTCCGGGCATCCAGCTCCGAAATTTCCGCTGACGATCGCAGCTCGCCCTCGAAACCAGGCCTTTTTCCAGCGACCCGCCTTCGAAAATTGAGGGGGGGGGTACTTGGGGGGTCTCGGAGGACTGTGAACAATTTGTGAAGGTGTTGGAGCGTAGACGCGACTAGTGTAGAGTACTCGCCAACCCATTCTCCCTCTGACAGCACGTCCCTAGCTGACAGCACGTCCCTAGCCCTTCAGGCCTTTCGTCCACCACCCGGGTCGATTCTGCAGATGGGGGCTCCGGCGGTTGCGTTTGAGCGTGGACTGTACCTAAACTGTAACTGAACAGCAGACCACAGTGGACTACACCAGACTAGGGGCCTCGAAGCGATGTATCGGCAGCACAGTATCTTGCGTTCTTCTGTTGTCTGCGGTATCGGGCTGTCAACGACCTTTTAATCCCTAGGTCGTGGGTTCGAGTCCCACCGCCCTCATCCGCCACGCACGCGGCCGCAGGATGCCTACTTGCTTGGGCACGCACGTCATGACACTGGTGATCGTTCGCCCGGATGCCTCCGCATGAACCGTCAGAGCGGCGGCTTTGCCCGCCCCCGCGAAGCCCGGCTGCTGGGCGCGGCGGGCCATCTCTATCCCGGCATCACCCCGGACATCTGGATCCAGGCCGCCAGCATGGCCGACGTGGTCTGGGCGCAGCGGCTCCGCCGCGGCGAGCACGCGTCGCTCCGCGACCGGGTGCTCAACCCCGACCACTTCGAGTTCCGGCACGGCGGCACGGGGGGGCCGGATGAGCCGGCGCTTCGCCGCCGCGCCACAGACCGCTTGCGGCTCCAAGGCGACTAGTCACTCACCCGCGGCGCGCCTGACAGCCCGCGGCCCGCGTCCCATCGGGCGCTGTCCCGAGCCCTCGACGATGAGATGGCGCACGCCCGGCTGCCATTCCTTGCGATCAGCAGCGGCGCTCACTCGGTTACATCGCAAGCCTAGGATTGGGCAAGGTTCGGTGCGGCTCCGCGTCACTCAGAATCACACCACCCGTCGACTGTCCGCTCACGCTGCCGGGTACATCGGCGCCTTCATGCTGCAGCTGCAACGCGTTCGACAGGCTTGCACTGTCCATCGGTTGATTGAAAACCACGTGGACGATGCTGTTGAGCGGGACGTCGGGAAGGCATTGTTGCGAGGTTGACCTCAGTGTTTCGTGTCCAGCCCTCGCAGGAACGCCACCATGTCCGCGCGCTTCCGGGCATCCGCCAGGTAAAAGGGGTGCGGTGCGGTGGGCCCACGGGTTGGATCGAGCAGCTTGTCGAGACTGGGCACGCTGTTGTCATGCAGGAATACCGGCTTGCGCCCGAGGTCCAGGAGCAGAGGCAGGGCCGTACCGCGAATCTCGCCACGAAGACTGGCGTTCACGACCGCCGTCTTGTCATCGAAAATCGAGCCCGGCGTGTTGAGGACAGGGTTGAGCGGAGGCTCGCGCTGCGCGAGGGTGTCGGGAGCATCACCGGGGAAGATGGTCTTCATCGGGACCATCATGGCCGGGACGGCCTTGCCCTGATCAACGTTGTGACAGCCGGTGCAGCCGACTGTGCGAAACATCTGTTGGCCGCGCTGGGCCGCATCGGCATCCACGTTCGCGCCCGGCGGCGCCTCCAGGTGCGCAAGGTACGCGTTCATCGCCAGGAGCTTGGCCTCGTCGACGCGAATCCCGAGCGGGGCGTCTTCCGAGCCCGGCTTCGGGTGAGGACTGGCCTTGACATATGGATAGCCGGTCACGCCGGTCGCGGCGAGGACCTGCACGTAATCGTCAGCGATCTCATCGCCGGCCGCGCCGCCCAGCTTGTGGAGGAATGCTCGACCGCCGGGCGTGGTGAGCGTGGTCTGGTCGAAGAGCCCGGTGTAGACCAGGTTGCTGAAGTTATCCAAGCGGGCGATGGTCCCCTCGCTGCCGAACGGAGCCGCGAGATCCTGCCGGAACAGCGGGGTCGTGTGCATCGGATCCCCATTGCCGTCGAAGCTGTCGTCGAACATGCCCACCGGATAGTACGCCGGATTGGAGAGATAGGCGTCCACCTCCGCCTCGGTCGAGCTCTCCGTCAGGCCGGCCGGTGCACGGCCCAGCGTCTTGCCACCGTTCGCCTTGAGTGCGAGCTGGAGGACCGGGTAGAGTGCTCGGGAATTGGCCGCTGTCGCGAACACGGTGCCGAGGTTCAGGTTGTGGTTGCTTCGGCCGTCCTCCCGGTGCCCGATCGACCCGCCCGCCGACAGGTTGAAGAGCGCGCCGTCGGTGATGGTATGGCAAAGCGCGCAACTGGCCCCGACCTTGTCGCCCCGCGTCACATCGAGCACGCCGTCGCCGTTGGCGTCTTTGATGGGCATCCCGATGATGGCGTTCGCGTTGATCAATTTGATGGCCGTGGCGGGGTCGTTGAGCAGCAGGGAGCTCTTGCCCGTCGGATCAGTGCGGAGTTCGGCCGCTATGGCCTTGGCCATGGCGGGGTCCAATGCGTCCATGTCGACGCTGACACCTAGTTGCAAGGCTTTGAGGGGTGTCACCTTCGCCGCCATCATGCCTGCCGGCAGCCGCACCGCGTCGGTCCAAAATCGCTCGTCGCCGAACGTCTCGAACCGAAATACGTCCCGGCCCAAGCTCGCGTCCCCGTCCTTGCGGGGAACCGCCGTCCCTGGATTGGTCGGACCGTCGGAACCGGCCGCCCCACCATTCCCTGGCCTCGAAGCCCTTCCGGCGCAGCCGCTCAGGGCGGCGATGACAATCGTCAGCCACACTCGCCGCGGTTGGCCCGCCCAGCCATGGAGTGTCCGCACGCTACCCCCAGAGGAAAATTGGTCGCTCGAAGGCTCGAGACGAACTGAACGGGGCCGAGTGCTCGGATCGGCGTCACCCCGCGTGAACGCGAGCTGCACTGACGAGACCGAACGCACCCCTCGGTCGCACAATGTACGAGTTACTCTGGCGCCTGCAACGCAACAGTTGGCCGCAATCGTCGAAACTGATGCATCGGTGCGGCCGTCGTCGGCCTTCTCCTCATCGGCCCGTGCGCATGAGACGCGACTCACCAACCCTTCCCTGGCAGCACTGGGTCCTGGGCAGTCTTTCGAGGACTCGCTGTGGACTCTGGTGTCAGCAGTTCCGGAGGACTCCTTGTGGGGACGACCGGAGTGGTCGGGGCTTGTCATTCTCCGCGAGAAGCTTGCCGCCTCGGGTGGCCCGCAAGCCCCTCCGGCGGCCAATTGAGAGATCCAGGGTCCAGCGTCCGGAGCCAGGTATCTGAAACGTGCGCGTCGTGATGGCAAACCCCTTATAGGAGACAGGATTCATCGGTATTCCGGACAGACAGACACCTAGAGTCCAGCTGTTCGGGTGGATGGACCGAGGCTTGCCCGGCGCGAGTTCTCGAAGCATCCGCCTGAAGGCCCCGCCCGGCGCTCTGGGCGGGGGAGGGCTATCTTCCTGTAGTGCCTGCGAAGAGCCACTCTGTTCCCTGCGTCCGCACCCAGCACTCCTCGCCCGAGGCGATCGACAATGCGCGTCACGCCGCAGAAGCGAAGAGCATCCACCTCGCACCCGACCAGGATTCAGGCTTGACAACGGTACGGGTTCGTCCCCGCGCCTCTCCCCGCTCCGCGCTGGCTCGGTGCACATCGGTGCGTGGCCCGAAATGACGCAAGTGTCCGCGGCCGCGACTGAGGCGGCGCGCCAACTCTGGGCCCACGAGGGGGTGGACGCCGGTGCGGCCGAGGAGATGGCCGCAGAGTCGGAACGGGGGTGTGCCCGGCTTCGAGCGGGGTTGACCCGCTGGATAGGGTCCGACGGCTATCGGGCGCTGGTCGATCGAGCGCTGGAGCAGGCGCGGGCGGCACACCCCGCGCTCGCCGGCCTCCAGTGCCCGGCCGGCGACGTGCAGGGAGTCGCGGCGGCCGTGGGGGCGCATGGTGCGGCCGAGGTGAGGGAGGGCATCTTCGCACTGGTGGCGCGGCTGATCGATCTGCTGAGCCGCGTCATCGGCGAGGCGATGGCCCTGCGATTGGTGG
>JBBRGH010000335.1:0-4017 GCA_038240915.1 Gemmatimonadales bacterium
GTGCCGTGTCCATGGTACCGGCCGGAGGGGGTCAGCGATGACGAGCGTCCGCGGGGCACTGTCCCTTGCGGGTGCTCTATGGGCACTCTCGGGTTACGCCTAAGGTCGCCGACGTAGTACCTTTGGACACATCCCCGACGAAGGCTCGACGCCCCTGCAATCTCCCCGGCGGTGAGTGCCGTGATGCCATCCCCCATACGCGTGATTGCCGTACTGCTTCTGATGCCGCTGGGGTGGGCTCGCGTCGGAGCGGCCGGTCCTCCAGCCAACCGAATTACGATCCTCTATGATGCGTTCGGCGCCGGTCGCGGACTCGTCCGGGATTGGGGATTCGCCGCCCTGATCGAGTACGAGGGGAAGCGCATTTTGTTCGACACCGGCAACAATGGCGCGATCTTCGAGCGCAACGTGCGGGCGCTCCACGTCGATCTGGGCCACTTGGATTTTGTGGTCGTCTCGCATCGCCACGGGGACCACACCGGCGGCTTGGCATATCTGCTGAAGGTGAATCCCGGGGTCACGATTTACGCACCGAAGGAGAACTTCGGCAGCTTTGGGGCGGAGATCCCGAGTGGGTTCGTGCGCTCAGACAGCGCGCTCCCCGCGCGAATGCGGTACTACGACGGCGCGTTGCCCGATGCAATTGAGTCCTCCACACCATGGCCCACCGGTCATTTTGTCCACTTGGACACCCTCACCGAGGTGGCCCCGGGCGTGGCGATCGTCTCTACCGTGTCGCGGACCCCGGGGACCCTCGAGCTGCGTGAACTGTCGCTGGCGGTGCGGACCCCCGCAGGCGTCGTGCTGGTCGTCGGCTGCTCGCACCCGGGCATCGAGACGATTCTGGCCGCCGCGCGGCCCTTCGGCGCGCATGTGCACGAGATTTTCGGAGGGCTCCACCTGGTCGTCACGCCCGATCCGGAGATCGCGCGCATTGCGACTGCGCTGCGGAACGACTGGCAGCTGGATCGGGTCGCACCGGGGCACTGCACGGGGGAGCCGGCCTTCGACGCGCTGGCGCGCGCGTTCGGCGATCGCTACGTCTATGCCGGCCTTGGCACCACCATCACCCTGGATTGACGTTGCCCGAGGCCGAGCGGGTGGGGGCGTCGCGGGGCATCGGATCGGTCGTGGTCACAATCTCGGTCACGGCGCCCCCAATCGGCCGTTAGCGCCCACTGGCGCATCAGGGGCGCTGACGGCTAGACTCAGCGCCTGTTGGCGATGGCCGGCAGGCGGCTCTGGCCTCACATGCGCGAGGTCGGGGGTTCGAGCCCCTCATCTCCCACTCGCCGGACCCGCCCCCCTGTCGGTCCCTCACCGAGCCCATTGCCAGGCCGGCCACTTGCCAGTGGCCGCTTTTGGCGAAACTTTCCGGGTCCCTCATGAGCCCTGAACAGCGAGCCGGGACCATCATGACCCTTTTGCTGTCCCCATCGCCGGTCTCCGATCTGGGAGGCTTCGCGGCTGGCCAGGGCCATCCCGACTATCCCTGCCTGTCCCGAACGCACGCGCCTGCGAGCTGCGTGCCCTGCGCCGATTTCTCTCCCTGGCTGGCCGAGCGGATGCGGCGCCGCGACGTCGAGGGCGTGGCCGAGTACCTGTTTCGGATCCGGGAGGCGAACCCGGGCATCGGCGAGAGTCCCGAGCAGTTGCGGGCCAATTACACCCGGCTGGCCGAGAGCATCGTCACCGGATCGTTCGACCGCTACCTGGTCGGCGGTGACGAAGCGGCCCTGCTCGATCTCCGGGTGGCCCTGGCCCTGCTGGCGGTCCACGAGGCGTTCTCCGGCTTCATCATGACCGGCGAGGCGGCCGACTTCGTGGCGTCGGTGATGGCGCCGCACGCGCTGGCCATCTGCGATGTGGCCAACCTGGTGGACGGGCGCAACCGGTTCGTGCGGGAGATGGCGAAGGAGATGAGTTACTGGGCGGCGTGGCCGGTGCTGACCGGCGAGGACCTGCCCCGGCTGGAGCCGCCCGACTCGCCGGAGCTGCACCGGCTGCTCCAGCTGCTTCAAACCCTGCCGCTCGGCGCCCGGGCCCACGCGGTGGACGCGATGCGGCATCTGAGCGCGCATCCGCACGTGCCCAAGACGCTGGCCAGCCTGAGCCGCTACGAGACCCGGAAGCGCGGGCTCGACGTGACCGAGTCGTCCCGGCTCATCCTTGAGACCGGCCTGGTGGTGCCGGCGAGCGATCTCGACGGCTGGCTCGGTACCTGGACCCGGCGCGATCTGCTCGGCTTCCTGGCGCAGTGCGGCGTGGGGGCCCGCAATTCCTGGGGCAAGGAGCGGCTGGCGGAAGTGGCCAAAACCGAATGCGCCGAGCTGCTGCGGGAACGCATGGGCGCCGCCGGCGTGGTGGAGCTGGCCCCCGACCACGTCGAAGGCGCCCGGCTGCTCCGGCTGTACATCGAGGCGGTGCGCGAATGCTGGCGGGTGTGGCTGGCCTTCGGCACCGGCGTGGCCTGAGCCCTCAGATCAGGCCGCCCCGCCGGAGCCGGCCGATCTGATCGTAGCGCTCCTCGTACACCGCCAGGACTTCCTCCGGCGAGACCGTCGCCACGCCGGCTTTGCCGACCCCGACGCCCGCGGCGTAGTTCGCCAGCTGGGCGGACTCCCGCACCGACGCCCCCGCCGCCAGCGCCGTTCCCATCCAGGCCGTGACGGTGTCCCCCGCGCCCGACACATCGTAGATGTCCCGGGCGATGCTCGGGATATGGGTTGTGCTGCCGTCCTTCATCACCAGCACCATGCCCTCGGCGCCGAGCGTCACCAGCAGATTGTCCACCTTGAGCCGGGCCAGCACCTGCGGCAGGGCGTTGCCGTTCTGCAGGTCTACCGCCGCGCCGAGGGCGGACTCGAGCTCGCGCCGGTTGGGCTTGAACACCGTGGCGCCGGCGTACTCGAAGAACTGGCGGAACTTGGGGTCGACGACGACCGGAATGCCGCGCCTGCGGGCCACCTCCATGGCCGCCGCGATCAACGCCGGAGGGAGCGCGCCCTTGTTGTAGTCCTCCAGCAGCAGCGCGTCGGCGTCGGCCAGGGCTTCGCTGGTGATCCGGACCAGGCGCTCGAGGTCCTGGCCGTCGAGCAGGGTCTCGACCTCGTCGTCGATCCGGACGATCTGCTGCGACCGGGCGATGATCCGGGTCTTGGAGGTGGTGGGCCGGCCGGCCACCGTGAGCACGTGCCGGTCCTCCAGCCGCGCCACGGCAAGCTCCTGCCGGATGCTGGCGCCGTCGGCGTCGTCACCCACGGTGCCGACCAAAAGGCAGCGGGCGCCGAGCGCGGCCACGTTGGCCGCGACGTTGGCGGCCCCGCCCAGGGCGGCGTGGCGCTCGCGCACGGTCACCACCGGCACCGGCGCTTCGGGGCTCAGCCGCTCGGTCTCCCCGATCAGGTACCGGTCGAGCATGATGTCGCCCACCACGACGACGCGGCTCGCCTTCATCTTCTGAACCAGCTGCAGCACGCGGTCGCGCGTGAGCTGCGCCAGCGGTGCCTTCATCGCAGCACTCCCCGACGGCTGAGTCCGAGCGTGGCCTGGAGCCGTCCTTCGAAGCGATTCACCGTGCGCCCCTCCTCGTTGCCCGCGTTGACGACGTGGTGCACTCCCGCGTTCAAATGGAGATCGAGCGGGCCTTCACGGCCGCGGAGGTCGAGCGCCGCCCGCCAGGTCCGTTCCAGGACCCCGATGAAGATCTGGGGAATCTCCCCGGCGGCGGTGGCGCTGGCCGGGAACGGATCATTGATCCGGCCCTCGCCCTGCCGGAGCAGCGTCAGCTCCGGGGACAGGAGCCACCGGGTGCCGCGGGGCACGCTGGCGGTGACGGTGAGCTGGTCCATATCGTCGAAATTGCGGCCCAGGCCGACGCCGGCCTCGGTAAAGTTCTGGAACGGGTCGCTGCTGCGAAAGGCCAGGCTCGACGCCTGGGTGTAGCTGGCCCGCCAGCCGAGCGCGCGGCCGAGCGGTCCGAAGACGGCCAGTGTGAGCGCCCACCGGTTGGGATAG
>JBBRGH010000336.1:0-4008 GCA_038240915.1 Gemmatimonadales bacterium
GTTCTCGAAGGGAAAGGCGCGCTGGAACGTGATCCGCAGGCGCGGGGCCACCAGCGGTCCGCCCGCGGAGGAGCGGCTGGAGAAGAACACCGCCCGGCCGAAGGTGGCGGCCTCCTGGAGCGGCGCGATCCGCAGAAAGACACTCTGGGGACGCTCCCGCGCGCTCTGCCAGAGCTGCACGATGCGGGTCATCTCGATCCGGAGGGTGTCGCTCTGCACCACGGGCAGGGTGTCCTGCCGGATGAACGTCGGGTCCGCCGTGATGGGCGACTTGGCGCCGAGGTCGCCGATCACGGCCAGGGTCTGGATCACGGTGGGATCGTCCGGCAGCCCGAAGATCGGCCGGACCGGGGTCAGCTCGAGCGTGGCGCGGATGATCGTGGTGGAGTCGAGGAATGCGTCGCTCAGCCCGAACCGGAGCAGCGTGCGGGAGGAGGGCTCGCCGCCCACGGTGAGCAGCGTGTCGGCCGGCACCACAGGCGTCTGGGTGACGAAGGTGCTGAGGTCGGTCGCGCGGCTGACCGACTGGTGCCGGATCGATCCGGTGTCGGGCACGTCGACGGTGATGTAGCTGGTGAAGACCGCGGCACTGGAGGAGGTCAGCGCGCCCAACCGGATGCCGGTCGGCGTATTGGCCGCTATCCGGAGCCCGACCGCCAGCACGCTGTCGCCACCCGGCGTCAGGCCGAGCCGGGCCACGTCGGCGCCCCGGAGCACCGTGTTGAGGGCGCCCTTGTTGAGCGTGTCCGACACGACGATGCTGTCGATGAGATTGGATTCGACCAGCTGGGGCTCGATGTCCGCGAAGCTGGCCGCGCTGTCCACCGCGCTGGCGAGGCGGTAGAGGTAGACCTTGAGGCCGTCCACCAGCGTGTCGCGGGCCACCAGGGTGAAGCTGAGCGTGGCGGAATCCACCGTGTAGGCGCGAAGCGTGTCGCGCACGGCGATCGAGTCACCCCGGGCGACGAAGCGGTAGATCGCCCGGTCCTCGCTCGCGGCGAAGCCGCTGGAGACGAGCAGCGCCGCGCCCTTGCCCCGTCCGACGTAGCCGTCGGTGCGGTCCCGGAACGCCGGGAAGCTGCTGTCGCGGCCGGCCACCGCCGGCACCACGCTGTCGAACACCTGCACCACTCCGCCGGGACAGAGGGCCGGGCAGTCGGCCGGCGAGGTGAGCCGCTCCTGGCACGCCGTTATCACCCCGACCAGTCCCGCCACCGCCGCGACCCGGCGCCAGGAACGGCTCACGCGAGCTGCTCCTTCCCGAAAGCGGCGGGCAGCAGCTCGGCGATGGTCCAGCTCGCCGAGCCGGCCCGGCTCACCGCGTCCACCCGGAGCTCGGCCCCGAACTCGGCGAGCACCTGACGGCAGGCGCCGCAGGGCGCCGCCGGCGGATCGGCATCGGAGACCACCACGGCGCGACGAAACCGCTGGGCCCCCGCCGCCACCGCGGCACAGACCGCCGCGCGCTCGGCGCAGATGGTGAGCCCGTACGAGGCGTTCTCGACGTTGCAGCCGACGAAGACGCGCCCGTCCTCCGCTTCCAGCGCGCAGCCGACCCGGAAGCGGGAGTAGGGCGCGTAGGCGCGCTGCTGTGCGGCGCGAGCCGCGTCCACCAGGGAATCACTCACACCATACCTCGGGCAGAAACGACGTGCCCGCCGGAAGCGGCGGGACAGCAAGAAAGTCGGCCACGGTCTGGCCGATGTCGGCGAAGGTCGGCCGCCGGCCTAGCGGGACCGCCCGGACCCGCGGGCCGACGACCAGCACCGGCACCACTTCGCGGGAGTGGTCGGTGGACGGAGTGGTCGGGTCGTTGCCGTGATCGGCCGTAAAGATAACGAGGTCCTCCTCCCGGACCTCGGCCAGGAGCCGGGGGAGTGCCCGGTCGAGCGCCAGCAGGCCGCCGTGGAATCCGGGGACGTCGTTCCGGTGGCCCCAGGTCTGGTCGAACTCGATCACGTTGGCGAGCAGCAAGCCCCGCCGCATCGACCGGAGCGCGCCCTCGATCAGCCCGTAGGCCTCGCCGTTGGTGGCCGTGTGGATGCTGGAGATGCCCCGGCCGGCGAACAGGTCGTCCACCTTGCCCACGCCCACCCGCGGCACATGCCGCTCGGCCAGCCGGTCGAGCAGCGTGGGTCCGGGCGGCGGGAGGCTGAAATCCTTCCGCTGCGGGGTGCGGACCCAGGCCCCCGGCTCGCCCACGAACGGCCGGGCGATCACCCGCGACACGCCGTGCTCCCCCTGGAGCAGTGCCCGCGCCTCGGCGCAGGCGGCGTACAGCTCCTCGAGCGGCACCACCGCCTCGTGCGCGGCCACCTGAAAGACGCTGTCGGCGGAGGTGTAGACGATCCACTTGCCGCTCTGCCGGTGCGCCTCACCGAAGTCGTCGAGCACCCGGGTGCCCGAGGCGGGCAGGTTGCCGAGCACGCCGCGGCCGGTGCGGGCGCTGAAGCCGGCGATCACCTCGGCTGGAAAGCCGTGAGGATAGGTGGGGAATGGGGTCGGGAGCACCAGGCCGCACAGCTCCCAGTGCCCGGCGATGCTGTCCTTGCCGGCGCTGGTCGGCTCGGCCACGCCCCAGGCGGCGCGCGGCTGCCCGACGCAGGCCACGCCCGCGAGCGGCGCGCAGCACCCGAGGCCCAGGGCTTCGAGCGCGGGCAGCCGGAGCCCGCCCACCGCGCGCGCCACGTTGCCGAGGGTGTCGCTGCCGGCGTCACCGTAGGCGTCGGTATCGGCGGCGGCGCCGATGCCCAGCCCGTCAAGGACGATGATGGCGGCCCGACGGTTCACGGGCGCGGCGCGCCCTGCACGAAGCGAAAGCGGAGCGCCGTGAGCGCCTGATCCAGCAGCTGGCGCTCGTCGGGATCGAGCCGGCCCTCGGTCTTCTCCTGGAGCATACCGAGGGTGTCGATCAGCGTCTGGCTCACCTTGCGGCCGTCGCCCATGGCCTCGGCCCCGAGCGGCAGGGTGCCGCCGAGGGCGGCCTCGGCCTGGTGGGCGAGTCCGAGCACGAGCGAGGCGAAGTGTGCGTTCATGGGTCTCTCCCGTACCGGCGCGGCACCCGGGGGCTCAGCGCCGTCAGCAGCTCGTAGGCGATCGTGCCGGCGGACTCGGCCTGCTGGTCGATGGAGACGCGGCCGCCATACATCGTCGCCACATCGCCGGTCGCGGGCACCTCGTCGCCCGCATCCACCATCGTCATGTCCATCGTCACCCGGCCCACCACCGGCCGGACGGCGCCGCCCAGCTCGACCACCCGCGGCACCAGGCCGGTAGCGCGGCCCGGCTGGTCCCGCGCGGCGCGGAGGAAGCCGTCGGCATACCCCACCGCCAGCGTCGCAATCGTAGTCGGGCGCGGCGCATGCCAAGTCGCGCCATAGCTCACCGGCTCGCCCGCCGCAATCCGTCGCACCGCCACGATCCGGGCCCGGAAGGCGGCGACCGGCGCGGGCGCCTGGCCCCCTGCCCCGCCGCCATAGAGAAAGATGCCCGGGCGGATCAGATCGCCGGCGAAACCGGGGCCGCGGAGCGCTGCGGCGCTGTTGGCGGCGTGAACCAGAGCGGGCCGACGAGGCATGGTCGCCAGGACGCCCTGGAAGCGGTCCCATTGCACCACGGTCGAGGCCGGATCGGTTTCGGCGCTATGAAAATGGGTGAACAGCCCTTCCCAGCCGGGGGCGGCGTGGAGTAGGGCGGCCGCCGCCACCAGCGCCGGCGCGTCGTTCCAGCGGAACCCGGCCCGGGACATCCCGGTATCGATCTCGACATGGAACGGACGTGACCCGTGGCCGCACCAGGCCTCGAGGGCGGGCACGTCACCGATGGTGGGGCGGAGATCGTGGGCGAGATGCGGCTCCACGGCACCGGGCAGGAGCGGACTCGCCACCAGCACCGGCCGGTCGATCCCCGCCGCCCGGAGCGGGGCGCACTCCTCCACAGAGGCGACCCCATAGCCCCAGTGATCGAGCGGCTCGAGCGGGCGCGCCACCGCCACGGCGACAAGACCGT
>JBBRGH010000337.1:0-3988 GCA_038240915.1 Gemmatimonadales bacterium
CGTGAGACAGTTCGGTCTGTATCCGTCGTGGGCGTGGGAGTGTTGAGGGACGTCGTCTCTAGTACGAGAGGACCGAGACGAAGCGACCGCTCGTGTACGGGCTATCCCGCCAGGGGTATCGCCCGGTAGCGATGTCGCGCGCAGATAACCGCTGAAAGCATCTAAGTGGGAAACTGTTCCCAAGATGAACACTCCTGGGGCATAAGCCCCCTAAAGGGCCCAGGGAGACTACCTGGTTGATAGGGCGCAGATGTACGGGGGGCAACCCCTTCAGTCGAGCGCTACTAATCGCCCGTGAAGTTTGATCTCTTCCCGTTCTTCACATTGTAGACCATCCATTCTGCCGATTGTCGCGGAGTCCCTCGGGACTCCGTGCACCACATACGGCTGACGACTAGCGCGCAGGGGCCACACCCGTTCCCATTCCGAACACGGCCGTTAAGCCCTGCAGCGCCGATGGTACTGCCACTGCGAGGTGGTGGGAGAGTAGGCCGTCGCCAGCCTTTTCTTGAGGAGCCCGGATTCCCCCATGGATTCCGGGCTCTTCGTTTTGTCGCCCGCTTCTGCCGCCTCCCCGACCGCCCTACATTCCCCCATGCCCCGCTCTGGCCACATCGCGCTCGCCGGCGCGCCCAATGTCGGCAAATCGTCCCTGCTCAATGCCCTCGTCGGCCAGCACCTGGCCATCGTGAGCCCCCGGGCCCAGGCCACCCGGCTGCCCGTCACCGGCCTCAGGACCGACGGCGACACCCAGTTCGTCTTTCACGACCTGCCCGGGCTGCTCGACCCCGCCTACCTGATGCAGGCCCGGATGCGCCAGCTCGCGCTCGACGCCCTCGAGCGCGTGGACCTGGTGCTGCACCTGCATCCCGCGCCCGAGGCACCGGCACCCGCCTTCAATACACTGGCCCGCCTCGACCACCCGATTCGGGCTCCCGTGCAGGTGGTCTACACCAAGGGCGACCTGGTCTCGTCCCCCCGCCGCGCCGAGCTCCAGCGATCGTCCCTCGTCGTCTCGGCCACCCGCGCGGGAGCCAGCCTGGACGGCCTGCTGGCGGGCCTCCGCGAGCAGCTGCCCGAACGGGAATTCGCCTACGACCCGGACGACGTGGGCACCCAGCCGGTGCGATTCTTCGTGGTGGAGTATCTCCGCGAAGCCGCATTCGACCTGCTGGACGACGAGCTGCCCTATGGCTTCACCGCCGAGGTCGAGGAGTTTCGCGAAGCCGAACGTCCCGTATACATTCGGGTGACCTTGTTCGTGGAGCGCGAGTCCCAGAAAGGGATCGTGATCGGCGCCGGCGGCGCCACCATCAAGGCCATCGGCGCCCACGCCCGGCGCCGAGTCGAAGAGCTCATCGGCGCCCCTGTCTACCTCGATTGCTGGGTCAAGGTGCTGCCCCACTGGCGCAAGAGCGCCGCGGCGCTGACCCGCTTCGGCTTCCCGGAATCGGTGACCTCATGACGCTGGCCCCCGAGCTGCTCCAGATCCTCGTCTGCCCCAAGTGCAAAGGCGAGCTCGAGTATCGCGAGTCGCCCGAATCGCTCGTCTGCCACGCCTGCCGACTCGTCTATCCGGTCGAGGACGGGATCCCGATCATGCTGGTTGACGAAGCGAAGCCACTCTGAGTCAGGACCCCCCGGCTCCCCGGCTCAACCCGGACACAGTCACGGACGGGGCCCAGCGCGCGCTCGACGGAGCCCGCGACGAGGCCCGCCGCCTGGAGCACGACGCGATCGGGGCCGAGCACATCGTGCTGGCGCTCCTCACCCACGACGGCGCGGCGTCAGCCCTCGACCGGCTCGGCCTCGACCGCACCCGGGTCCGCCAGCGGCTCGAGACCGGCGGCCGCCGCGGCCGGCCGCGCGCCGGCGGCGAGGACCTGAGCTACACCTCGGACGCCAAGCGCCTCATCGAGGTGGCCTCGAAGGAGGCGCGCGAAACGGGGACCGGCCTTTCGGCGGAGCATTTACTGCTCGCCGCCCTGCTCGAGCCCCGCGGCCCCATGGGGAAGCTGCTGGCCGAAGCCGGCGCCTCGCCGGAGCGGGTCCGCGAGGAGCTGGGGCTGGCACCCCCGCCGGCGCCGCGGCCACCCGAAGCGGCCCGCCGCCCCGCCCCGCGCACTCGAGCGGTCCCGCCGGCCCGCTCGCCCGAGCCACCACCGACCACGCCCGATCCCCTGGCCGGGTTGCCGCCGCACCTCGTCCCCAAGCGCCGGGGCATCCCTTGGCGAATGATCTTCCTGCTCGCGGTGCCGGTCAGCATGGTGCTCGGCTATGTCCTGCACGCGCCAGCGGTGTGGGTCTTCTTCACGGCCTGCCTCGGCGTGCTGCCTCTGGCCGGCCTGATGGGGGAGGCCACCGAGCACCTGGCGCAGAGGACCGGGCCGACCATCGGCGGACTGCTCAACGCCACCTTCGGCAACGCGGCCGAGCTGATCATTGCCATCGTGGCGTTGCGGGCGGGGCTGGTGGACCTGGTCAAGGCGTCCATCACCGGCAGCATTCTGGGCAACCTGCTGCTGATCCTGGGATTGGCCCTGATCGCCGGCGGCACCAACCAGCAGGAGCTGAAGTTCAACCGCACCAGCGCCGGGATGAGCGCGGGCATGCTGGCGCTGGCGGTGGTGGGCCTGGTCTTCCCGGCGCTGTTCCACTCGGTCCACCCCGAGGCCTCGGCCCGGCTCTCCGAGCTGCACATGTCGGAGGCGGTGGCGGGCATCCTCATTGTCACCTACGGCTGCTCGCTACTCTTCACGCTCCGGACCCACCGGACGCTCTTCGGCGGCGGCGGGCACGGCATGGCTGGGGAGGTCTGGAGCCCCGGCAAGGCCATGGCCATCCTGGCCGCGGCGACCGTGGGCGTCGCCATCGAATCTGAGCTCCTGGTCCACGCCGCGACCGAGGCCACCGAAGCCCTCGGCCTCTCGACGGTGTTCCTAGGCCTGATCGTGATCCCGATCATCGGCAACGCTGCCGAGCACGCCGCGGCGGTGATGCTGTCCCGCAAGGGACAGATCGATCTCGGGCTTCAGATCGCCCTGGGGTCGAGCACCCAGATCGCCCTGCTGGTCGCCCCGCTGCTGGTCTTCGCCGGTGTGCTGCTGGGGCAGGACATGAACCTGGTCTTCCGTCCGTTCGAGGTCGTCGCCCTGGGGCTGGCCACCATCGTCACGGCGATCATCACCCTGGACGGCGAATCCCACTGGTTCGAAGGGGTCCAGTTGCTGGCGGTATACGCGATGGTGGCTGTCGCGGCCTTCTTCCTGTAAACGACTTGGCGGCGAACGGCGCTCAAGTTAGCTTGCGATAAACCTTTACGAGAGGTTATGGGTGCGGACTCGCCCGACCATTCTCTGCTTCTCGCCGGAGGCTTGCCCGGTGCCCGCGCTGGTACGGCAATGGGCATCGGCCAACGCGTTTCCGCTGCTGGTCTTCAGCTTGGCGGAGGAAGTCGAGGCGATTGTCCTGCGGGGTCACCCCTGCCTCCTGTTCGTCGACGGCAACAGCGCCGGCGCCGCCGGGCTGGAGCTGGTCCGACGGCTCAAGCTCGATGCGTTCACCGCGATCGTGCCAGTGACGGTGCTGGCGGCGGACCACCATCCCGACCAGGTGCAGGCCTGGTTCGGGGCGGGGGCGGACGAGGTGATCACCGGCATTTTCTCCCCGGCGGAGCAGCGCGCCCGACTCGACGCCATGCTGGTCCGGACCGAGCGCGACGTCTCGGTGCACCCGTCGACGCGGCTGCCGGGGACCACCGAGATTGAGCGTGAAATCCGGCGCCGGCTGGAGTCGGAGGCGGATTTCGCGGTCTGCTACGCCGACCTCGACCATTTCAAGGAATTCAACGACCGCTACAGTTACTACGACGGCGACCGGGTGATCTATCTCCTGTCCCGCATCCTCCACGACGTGGTGAAGGGGCTGCTCGGCCCGCGCGGCTTCGTCGGCCATATCGGCGGCGACGACTTCATCTTCGTGGTGCCAG
>JBBRGH010000338.1:0-3979 GCA_038240915.1 Gemmatimonadales bacterium
TCGCCACGCCCGAGATGATCAACTTCATGACCCTGCACGGGCGCGGGCTCATCTGCCTGGCCCTCACCGGCGAGCGCTGCGACCAGCTGGGCCTGCCCCAGATGACCGAGCGCAACACCGAGGAGCTCTCCACCGCGTTCACCATCAGCATCGACGCCGAGCGCCGCTTTGGGGTCACCACCGGCATCTCGGCGGGCGACCGCGCCACCACCATCCACGTCGCCATCAATCCCGCCACCGTGCCGTCCGATCTGCGCCGGCCGGGCCACGTGTTCCCGCTCCGCGCCCGGCCGGGTGGCGTGCTGCAGCGGGTGGGCCAGACCGAGGCCAGCGTGGACCTGGCCCGGCTGGCCGGGCTGGTCCCGGCCGGCGTCATCTGCGAGATCCTCAACGCTGACGGCTCGATGGCGCGGCGGCCCCAGCTGCAGGCGCTGGCCGAGCAGCACCAGCTCACCTTCGTCACCGTCGCCCAGCTGGTGGCCTACCGGCTCCAGACCGAGCAGCTGGTCCACCGGGTGGCGGAGGCCCGGATCCCGACCGACTTCGGCGAGTTCACCATCATCGGCTATCAGAACGACGTGGACCGGGCCGAGCACGTGGCCCTGGTGTACGGCGACGTGGCCGGACAGCCGGACGTGCTCGTGCGGATGCACTCGAAGTGCCTCACGGGCGACGTGTTCGGCTCCCAGCGCTGCGATTGCGGGCCCCAGCTCCACCGGGCCATGGAGCTGGTGGCGCAGGCGGGCCGCGGGGCGATCGTCTATCTCGACCAGGAAGGGCGGGGAATCGGCCTGCTGAACAAGCTCCGCGCCTACGCCTTGCAGGACGCCGGGGCCGACACGGTCCAGGCCAATGAGCGGCTCGGCTTTGCGCCCGATCTCCGGAACTATGGCATCGGCGCCCAGATCCTGCGCGACCTCGGGCTCAGCTCGATCCGGGTGATGACCAACAACCCGCGCAAGCTGGTGGGCCTCGAGGGCTACGGCCTCCAGATCGTCGAGCGGGTGCCCCTCGTGACCGACCCCAACCGGGAGAACCGCGGCTACCTGCAGGTCAAGCGCGACAAGCTCGGCCACCTCCTCGCCCACTGACCGTGCCCGAATTCACCAGTCGCCTCCGCGCCGTGGGGCGCGTAGCGATCCTCGCCAGCCGCTACAACGAGCTGATCACGAGCCGCCTGCTCGAGGGCGCCCTCGCCTGCTGCGCCGAGGCGGGGATCGCGCGCGACGCGATCGACGTGGTCTGGGTGCCGGGTGCGTTCGAGCTGCCGGTCGCCGCCGCCGCCGCCGCCAGCACCCGGCGCTACGCTTGCCTGGTCGCCCTCGGCGCGGTCATCCGCGGCGACACGCCCCACTTCGAGTACGTCGCCGGCGAGGCCGCCCGCGGGCTCAACGCGGTGGCGGTGGCCCACGCGCTGCCGGTCGGCTTCGGGGTGCTCACGGTGGACAGCATGCAGCAGGCGGTGGACCGGGCCGGCGGCAGCGCCGGGAACAAGGGACACGAGGCGGCCTCGGCCGCGATTCAGGCGGCCGACGTCATCGCCCAGCTCCGCGCCTTTGATGCCTAGCCGCGCCGCGACCCGCGCCCGGCGGCCCGGCCGATGACCATCCGCCCCGAGACCCGGAGCCGCGCCCGCGCGCTCCAGCTGCTCTATGCCTGGGAGCTGCAGGGCGCGCCGCCGGTCCCCGGCGTGGCGTCCGGGCTCTCCCGCCTCACCGGACCCGAGCCCCGCATCCTCGACCGGGCCGAGGAGCTGGCCCAGGGCGTGGTGACCGACGTCGGCTCGATCGACGCCGAGGCGGCCCGCGCCAGCGACAACTGGCGGATGAGCCGGATGGCCGTGGTCGAGCGCAACATCCTCCGGCTCGGCATCCTCGAGTTGCGCCGCGGCCAAGTGCCGCCCAAGGTGGCGATCGACGAGGCGGTCCGGCTGGCCCACTGGTTCGGGGGCCCCCGCTCGCCGGGCTTCGTCAACGGCGTGCTCGACGGGATCGCGCGGGCGCTCGGCCGCCTGTGAACGTGCTCGTGGTCAACTGGCAGGACCGGGAGAACCCCCAGGCCGGCGGGGCGGAGATTCACCTGTTCGAGATCTTCACCCGGCTCGCCGCCCGGGGGCATCGGGTCCGGCTGGTCTGCTCCGGCTGGCCCGGGGCCGCGCCCCGGGCCACGCTCGACGGGATCGCGGTGGAGCGCACCGGCGGCCGCCACACCTTTGCCCTGCTGGGCCGGAGCGCCGTACGCCGCGCGCTTGGCGCCGAGCCGGCGGACGTGGTGGTCGAGGACATCAATAAGCTGCCGCTCTTCCTCGACGGGATGACCGACCGTCCGCTCTGCGCCATCGTGCCGCACCTGTTCGGTACCACCGCGTTCGAGGAGGCGCCCTGGCCGATGGCGGCCGCGGTGTGGGCGGCCGAGCGGCCGCTGGCGCGGGCGTACCCGCGGGCGGGGTTCCACGCCATCAGCGAGAGCACCCGCGACGACCTGGTGGCGCGAGGGGTTCCGGCTGGGCGCATCCGGGTGATCCACCCCGGCGTGGACGCCGCCCGCTATACGCCGGCGCCCGATGGCCGCCGAGCGGGTACCCCGACCTTCTTGTACGTTGGGAGGTTGAAGCGTTATAAAGGAATCAGCATCGCGATCCGGGCCCTGGCGCTCGCCCGGGCGCGGCGGCCCGATCTCTCGCTCGACGTGGCGGGCACCGGCGACCATCGGGCCGCGCTGGAGCGGCTGGCCGCCGAGCTGGGGATCGCCGATGCGGTGCGCTTCCGCGGGTTCGTGACCGAGGCCGAGAAGATCGACCTGCTGCGCCGCGCCTGGGCCAACGTGTTCCCGTCGCCCAAGGAGGGCTGGGGCATTACGGTGATCGAGGCGGCCGCCTGCGGTACGCCGTCGGTGGCCTCCGACAGCCCCGGCCTGCGCGACTCGGTACGGCACGACGAGACCGGCTTTCTGGTCCCGCATGGCGACGCCGAGGCGCTCGCCGGCCGGCTGCTCGAGTTGGCCGAGGCCCCGGCCCGGGTCGCGTCGCTCGGCGCCGCCGCCCGCCGCTTCGCGGAGGGCCTCACCTGGGATCGTACCGCGACCGACACGGAGCGACAACTCCGCGACCTCATCGCCGGCTCGAGCGTCGCCTGAGCCTGGAGGAGCGTGCCATGCAAACCACCATTACGGCCCGCCACTGCGAGATCTCCGACACCCTGCGCCAGCACGCCCTGGCGGTGGTGGAGCGGTTGGGCGCCCTGGCCCACCGGCCGATCGAGTCGTCGGTGGTGTTCGACACCGACGGCGGCCAGGCCACGGCGGAGCTGCACCTGCACGCCTCGCGTGGGGAGGTGCTGATCGCCCGGGGCGAGGCGGACGATCATCGCACTGCCCTCGACCGCGCCGAGGAGCGGCTCCGCCACCAGCTCGACAAGGCCGCGCCCCGCTCGCGCCGCTCGCGCGATGCCGAGCCCAAGATCGGCTGATGCTCCGCCTCCGCGATTTCGTCTCCCGCCGCGGCGAGCCGCTCCAGCTCGAGGCCCTCACCGGCGACCTCGGGCTCGACCGTCAGATGCCCGAGGCCGAGGTCGCCAGCCCGGGCCTGGCCCTGGCCGGCTATACCGGCCGGTTCGCGCCCAACCGGATCCACGTGTTCGGCGAGACCGAGATCACCTATCTCAACTCGCTCTCGGCCGAGGAGCGGCAGAACACGCTGACCAAGTTCTTCGGCTTCGAACTGCCCTGCATCTTCGTCACCAAGGGGCATGAGGTGCCGCCCGAGATTCTCGAGCTGGCCCGGGCCCGGAGCGTGCCGGTGTTCCGCTCCAAGCTCAAGACGGCCGAGTTCTATCGTCGGATCAAGCCGGTGGTCGAGGAGGCCTTCGCGCCCCGGACCACGCTGCACGGCTCGCTGGCCGACGTCTACGGGGTGGGCCTGCTGTTCATCGGCCGCTCGGGCATCGGCAAGAGCGAGTGCGTGCTGGACCTGGTCGAGCGC
>JBBRGH010000339.1:0-3943 GCA_038240915.1 Gemmatimonadales bacterium
TGCGAATGCCCGCGGCGGTGCCCGAGGCGAAGCCGCCCAGGCCGTCGGCCTCGAGCCACTCGATGCGCTCGTCCATCGATGCCGTGCTCATGAGGGTGCCTCCACCAGTGGCGGGGACGCCGGTGCCACGGCCTCGGGAGCGGCCCCGCTGTCCGTCCGAAGCCGGGCCAGGTCCTCGATGCAGCGGAGCACCAGCGCGGTCCATCCGGTCTGGTGACTCGCCCCGACGCCCCGGCCGGTGTCGCCGTGGAAGTACTCGTGGAACAGGACCAGTCCGCTCCAGTGCGGGTCGCCGGCGAAGCGCTCGTCGGGGCCGTGGCACGGGCGCCGGCCGGCGGCGTCCGCCAGAAAGATCCCGGCCAGCCGCGACGCCAGCTCCTGCGCGACCTGCGCGAGCGTCAGCATCCGGCCCGACCCGACCGGGCACTCGACCTGGAGCTCGTCGCCGTAGAAGTGGTGGAATCGCTCCAGCGCCTCGAGGATCAGGTAGTTGAGCGGAAACCAGACCGGTCCCCGCCAGTTGGAGTTGCCGCCGAACAGGCCGGTGCTCGACTCGCCGGGGTCGTAATCCACCTGGTGGATGGTGCCCTCCACCTCGATGCGGTAAGGCTGTTCCCGGTGGACCCGCGAGACCGACCGGATCCCGTGCGGCGAGAGGAACTCGCTCTCGTCCAGCAGGTAGCGCAGCACCCGCTCCAGCCGCTCGCGCGACGGAATCGCCAGCAGCCGTTGCACGCCGCCCTCGGCTTCCCGTGGGCGCATGCAGGCGATCTGCCGCGCCAGGTCGGGCCGGTTCTCGAGGAACCACGTGAGTCGCTTCTGGAAGCCCTTCAGCCGGCTGAACTTCGCTTCCTCGAGGACCTCGACCGCGATCAGCGGCATCACCCCGACCAGCGAGCGGATCCGGAGCGGCGTGTGCATCGCGTCCACGTGCAGCTGGTCGTAGTAGAACCCGTCGTCCTCCGACCAGAGCCCGGTTCCGCCCAGCGTGTTGATCGCGTCCGCGATGGCGATGAAATGCTCGAAGAACTTGGAGGCCACGTCCTCGTAGGCCGGGTCCTCGCTGGCCAGCTCCAGTGCCATCGCCAGCATGGTGTTGCAGTAGAAGGCCATCCACGCGGTGCCGTCGGCCTGCTCCAGGTGGCCGCCCGTCGGCAGTGGCTGCGAGCGGTCGAAGACCCCGATGTTGTCCAGCCCGAGGAAGCCGCCGGCGAACAGGTTCCGCCCGTCGGGATCCTTGCGGTTGACCCACCAGGTGAAGTTGAGCAGCAGCTTGTGGAAGGCGCGCTCGAGGAAGAGCCGGTCCCGCTGTCCCTTGGCGCCGGTCATCTTGTACACCCGCCAGCAGGCCCAGGCGTGCACCGGCGGGTTCACGTCGCCGAAGGCGAACTCGTACGCCGGGATCTGGCCGTTGGGGTGCATGTACCATTCGCGCAGCAGCAGCAGCAGCTGCCCCTTGGCGAAGTCGGGATCGATCTGGGCGAACGGGATCATGTGGAACGCCAGGTCCCAGGCCGCGAACCACGGGTACTCCCACTTGTCCGGCATCGAGATGATGTCGCGGATGAACACGTGCGGCCACCCGGTGTTCCGCCCCTCCAGCCGGCCGGCCGGCGGCATCGGGTGGGCCGGATCGCCCGCGGCCCAGTGTTCGACGACGTAATGGTAGAACTGCTTGCTCCACAGCAGCCCGGCGTACCCCTGGCGGATGACCCGGGCTTCGTCGGTCGTGGCCTCCTGGGGCAGCCGCTCGCGGTAGAACTCGTCGGCCTCCCGGAGCCGCTCCGCGAGCACCTGCTCGAACTGGGGCCCGAACGGTTTCGCCGCCCGCGGGGTCCGGAGCCGGAGTCGCACCACCCGCTCCTCCCCCGCGGGGACGTGGAGCACGTAGTGGAGCCCGGCCTTGGTGCCGACCTCCGCCGGGTTCACCGCGTCCGCCTCGCCCTGGACCACCGCCCGGTGGAAGGCGTCCTTCACGTACGGCTGCCGGTTGGCCGCGCCGTACAGCCGGCCGAGGTCGGTCTCGTTCTCGGTGAACAGCAGCGTGGGCATCCCGGCCGCGCCGGCCTTGTCCGCCAGCAGCTCGTAGCGGCCCAGCTCCACGTGGTCGGCCTCGATCCGGGCCGGCCCGGCCCGGCGGAGTTCCGGCCGGGCGGGGTGGCCGTCGCCGGTGCGGCCCCAGCTCCAGGTGTTCCGGAACCAGAGCGTCGGCAACAGGTGCAGCACCGCGTCGTCCGGCCCCCGGTTGGCCACGGTGATCCGGATGGCGATGTCGTCCGGCGCCGCCTTGGCGTACTCGGCCGTCACGTCGAAGTAGCGGCTCTCGTCGAACACCCCGGTGTCGGCCAGCTCGAGCTCCGGGTCGGCCTTCCCGCGGGAGCGGTTCTCCTCCACCAGCCGCTGGTACGGGAATTCGGCCTGGGGGTACTTGTAAAGCGCCTTGAGATAGGAGTGGGTGGGGGTCGAGTCGAGATAGAAGTACGCTTCCTTCACGTCCTCGCCGTGGTTGCCCTCCGGGCCGGTCAGGCCGAACAGCCGTTCCTTGAGGATCGGGTCGCGGCCGTTCCAGAGCGCCAGCGCGAAGCAGAGCCGGGCCTGCCGGTCGCAGATGCCGAGCAGGCCGTCCTCGCCCCAGCGGTAGGCGCGGCTGCGGGCGTGGTCGTGGGGGAAATACTCCCAGACGTTGCCGTCGCCCGAGTAATCCTCGCGGACCGTGCCCCACTGCCGCTCCGCCAGGTAGGGCCCCCAGCGCTTCCAGTTGTGCGTCCGGCTGGCGTCGTCCGCCAGGCGAACCGCTTCGGATCCCGCCATGCTACCTCCGGCCAGGACGATGTGATGGTGTGGTTGACCTGGGATACAATGTCGCGAACCGGAGAATGGTTCCTTTTGGCCCCGGCGCGATATGGCCCGCGGACCATCGGCGGGTGATATTGCGGCTGACCCTCGATGACCGACATCCTCCCCCGCCTCGCGGCCGCCCTGGCCGACCGCTACCGGCTCGACCGCGAGCTCGGACAGGGCGGCATGGCCACGGTGTACCTGGCCCGGGACCTGAAGCACGATCGCCGGGTGGCGATCAAGGTGCTCCGGCCGGAGCTGGCCGCCGTGATCGGGGCCGAGCGGTTCCTCCGGGAGATCCAGACGATCGCGACGCTTCAGCATCCGCACATTCTCGGGCTCCTCGACTCGGGGGAGGTCAACGGCACCGCCTACTACGTGATGCCGTTTGTCGAGGGCGAATCGCTGCGGGACCGGCTGGTCCGCGAGAAGCAGCTCCCGATCACCGACGCGGTCCGCCTCGCCACCGAGGTGGCCGGCGCCCTCGACTACGCCCACCGCCACGGGGTGATTCACCGGGACATCAAGCCCGAGAACATCCTGCTCCACGATGGCTCCGCCCTGGTCGCCGACTTCGGCATCGCGCTCGCCGTCTCCAGCGGCGGCGGCGGCTCGCGCATGACCGAGACCGGCATGAGTCTCGGCACGCCGCACTACATGAGTCCCGAGCAGGCGATGGGCCAGCGCGAGATCACGGCGCGCTCGGACGTCTACGCGCTCGGCTGCGTCACCTACGAGATGCTGGTCGGCGAGCCGCCCTTCACCGGGCCCACCGCCCAGGCCATCGTGGCCCGGGTGGTGACCGAGGAACCACGCCCGCTTACGCTCCAGCGCCGGAGCGTGCCGCCGCCGGTCGAGGGCGCGGTGCTTACCGCGCTCGCCAAGCTGCCGGCCGATCGCTTCGGCAGTGCGAAGGAGTTTGCCGAGGCCCTGACCGGGAGCGGGACGGCGGTGCGAGTCGCGGCGCCACAGCACCGCGGCGGGCGCCTCGCTCCCGTGATCGGGGCCTTCGTCCTCGGCGCCCTGCTGGCGGGTCTCGCCGCCCGGAGCCTCCGCCCGCGCGCCACGGAGGGGGATGTCGTGCGGTTCGCCCTCACGCTCCCGA
>JBBRGH010000340.1:0-3917 GCA_038240915.1 Gemmatimonadales bacterium
AGCAGATAGTGAATGGCGGTGGAGGCGCTGCGGACCCGCCCGTCGGGCAGGGTGAGCTGGAGCGGACTGCGGAAGGTCTCGCCGTAGAAACCACCCTCGGGATGGGGCCGGAGGCCGAGCCGTCGGACCACCTCGTCGGCGTTCAGTGGTCGCCGCTCACGAGCGCACGAGGCGAGGGGGCGGCGCTCTCCGGCGCCCGCCACGGGAGCCGGGGGGTCACCCGGGTCCAGAACGAGAGCGGGCGGTCGGGCAGACCGAAGTGCTCCTGGGCCTCGGTTTCGAGCCGGGCGGTGTTGCGCCGGCCGGTGTCGCGGAACACCCGGCGGCGGAGCTCCTTGGCCATCTTGAGCGGCCGCTCGCCCGAGGGATCGAGCTGGTGGGCGGAGATATCCTGGCCGCCCAGCAGCTCCACCATATAGTCGTAGGCCATCCCCAGGTGTCGTTCGACGTCCTCGTCGGTGAGCGGCCAGCGGCTGTACTCCCGGGCGACCTGGGTGGCCCGCTGCCAGCTCGAGCTCTCGGTCAGGTGGACCATGCCCCGGAACAGCCGCCGGTTGGTCCGGACGCTGAAAATCGTGGGCGAGATGATCCGGTCGAGGTGGGCGTCGGCCTCGCCGTGGTTGAGCAGGATGACGTCCTTGGCCGACTTGGCGTAGGCGTCACCCAGGTGGGTCTCGACCCGGGTCTCCCAGTACGAATGCCCCACGGCGGCCGTGCTGCTGGTGATCATCAGCTGGCGGGGCACGAAGTAGTTGTGGGCCACGGTGTCGGCGGCCAGGTGGCAGAGGTAGCCCAGCCCGAAGGCCCGAAGCGCGTCCGACGCGGCCAGGTCGTGGATCTCCTGGCCCACGTGCCAGTAGTGACAGTGGCGGCCGAGTGGGGCGTAGTGCTTGGCGATCGAGGAATCGGCGGCGATGTTGCCATACAGGAAGTCGAACGGATAGGCCCGGAGCAGGTCGGCCACCGGCGCCTGCAGCTGCGCCAGGCTCGACAGCACGGTCTCACCGAGGTAGATGTGGGTCCCGGGCGTCCAGGCGTGGGCGGCGTCCGGCAGGATGAGGAGGACGAGCCCCACGCCCGCGAAGGCGAGCGCGAGGCGCGCGACGGTCATGACCGTCCGGCCACGAGCATGCGGCGGACCCGGCCGATCATCCCATCGCCCTGCCGGACCGAGCGAAGCGTGGCGGCCACGTCGAGCGCGGCGTCTTCCACCTCGCCGTGAACGAGGTCGTAGAGCGTCTCCAGATCGGCCAGCTTGTCCTCGACCCGATCGACGCCCCGGACCAGCTTGCGCCGGACCCGCCGGCTGGTCTGGGCCAGCGCGCCCGCCTCGTGCCGCACCAGCACCATCAGGTCCTGGCCCTGCTCGGTCAGGCGTCGAACCGATAGCAGCGCCTGGGCGACATCGCCCTGGAGACCGTCCACCAGCGCGCCGAGCTTTTTGACCTGGCCGGTGAGCCGGAGGGCCGCGATGCCCAGCGCGGCCGCGACGCCCAGGACGCTGAGCGCGATCACCGCGAGCGAGATGGCGATGGTCGGGCCGACCCACACGGGCCCGGCAGCCACCTGCAACAGTGCGAGAGTGTGTGATCCCACGGTAAACCTCCCCCAAATGGCCGGCGGAGCCGCCGGCCGGACGGTGGCGACCAGCGCCACAGCGTAAAACAACGGAGTCGGGGAAGCATCGCAACCCCCTCGTTCCGCTTGACGCGCTCCCATGACTCCGTCAGCTTTGCTCATGCCTCCTCGTTTCCTCGTCCGCGGCGGGCAATCGTTGCACGGGTCGATCCGGCCCGCCGGCAACAAGAACGCTGCGCTGCCGATTCTCGCCAGCACCGTCCTCGCCGACGGCCTCATGGAACTCGACAACATCCCGCGAATCCGGGATGTCGAGACCATGCTCGCGCTCCTGGTCGATCTCGGCGCGTCGGCCGAATGGACCGGGCCCAACCTCGTCCGGATCGACGCTCGGGGGGTGCGGCCCAAGCCGCTCGACCCCAAGCTCTGCGCCAGCATCCGGGCGTCGATCCTGCTGGCCGGTCCGCTGCTGGCGCGGTTCGGCACCGTCACGCTGCCGCCCCCGGGCGGGGATGTGATCGGCCGGCGCCGGGTGGACACCCACTTCCTGGCGCTCGAGCACCTCGGCGCCTCGGTCACCGTGGGCGACCGCTACGAGCTCGAGGCCAAGAAGGGCCTGGTCGGCAACGACATCTTCCTCGACGAGCCCAGCGTCACCGGCACCGAGAACGCGCTCATGGCGGCGGTGGCCGCCAAGGGGCGGACGGTGCTCCGGAACGCCGCCTGTGAGCCTCACGTCCAGGATCTGGCCCGCACCCTGGTGGCAATGGGCGCCCACATCGAGGGCATCGGGTCCAACATCTACACCATCGACGGCGGCCGCCCGCTGGGTGGAGCGAGCTACGCCATCGGGCCCGATCACATCGAGATCGGCAGCTTCATCGGGTTGGCCGCGGTCACCAACGGCGCCATCACGATCGATCCGGTCCGGGCGGACGATCTCCGAAGCACGCTGCTCGGATTCGAACGGCTGGGCATCCGGCCCCGGATCGCGGGCTCGCGCCTCACGGTGGACGCCGACCAGGAGCGGCGGATCCGGCCCGACCTCGGCGGCCACGTGCCCAAGCTCGAGGATGGGCCGTGGCCGGCCTTTCCGGCCGACGTGATGAGCACCACCATCGTCACCGCCACCCAGTGCTCGGGCATGCTGCTCGTGTTCGAGAAGATGTTCGAGTCGCGCCTCTTCTTCGTGGACAAGCTGATCGGCATGGGTGCCCGGATCGTGCTCTGCGATCCCCACCGGGCGGTGATCTCGGGGCCGTCGCCGCTCAAGGGCGGCATCGTGGAGTCGCCCGACATCCGGGCGGGCATGGCGATGCTGCTGGCGGCCCTGGCGGCGGAGGGCTCGAGCACTATCCACAACGTCGGCCAGATCGAGCGCGGCTACGAGCGCATCGACGAGCGCCTCCGGGCCCTCGGCGCCGACATCACCCGGGCGGATGATTAGGCGCCACCCGCCCCGCCCCACGTGACGGCAGCCAACCCACCCCTTCTCCGGGAAGAAGCGGCCCCCACCGGCTCGCTTCCCCTCCACACTCTATCGGACTGGCGGAGCCTCGGCGCCGTGGCCGGGATCACCGGCCGCGGGACGGAGGCGGGCCGTGGCTTCGATCTCGGCCTCTGGTCGGACGCGCCGGTCGGCGACGTAATGAACCGCTGGCGCGCGCTCCGCCGCGCGCTGCCGGAGTTCGACGCGGTGGTCCTTGGCAATCAGGTGCACGGGATCGCGGTGGAGACGGTGGGGGCGGGGCGGGGCTGGATCCAGGTGGAGGGGGTGGATGGCTGGGTCACCACTACGCCGGGCGTGCTGCTCACGGTGACGGTGGCCGACTGCATCCCGGTCTACCTGCTGGCGCCCGGCCGGGGGGTGGCGCTGCTGCATGCCGGGTGGCGGGGCACGGCGGGCGGGATCCTCGACTGCGGGCTATCCCGGCTGACAGCGGCCACAGGCACCCCGCCAAACGACATTGTAATGCATTGTGGTGTTGGCATTTGCGGCCCATGCTATGAAGTTGGCTCTGAGGTGATGACGGGCTGCGGGCTCACGGCCGAGGGTGAGGGCCCCTGGCAGGTGGACCTCCGGGAGCGGCTCACCGGTCGGGCCCATGCACTCGGCGTGCGCCGGGTGACCACGTCCGTCTGGTGCAGCGCGCACGACCGCCATTCCTTCTATAGCCACCGCGCGTCGCGGGGGACGGACGGTCGCATGGTGGCCTATCTCGGTCTCCCCGGATCGGTTGACTCCGCCCCGGGAGGGCGGTAATATTTCCACGCTGTCCCGGGGGGCGCCTGGTCGGGCCAACTGTCGATGTGGGGGAGTTCCCCCACATTTTTTTTCC
>JBBRGH010000341.1:0-3907 GCA_038240915.1 Gemmatimonadales bacterium
CTCGGGGCCAAGGCCCGGGCGGCGATGGCCGGCCGGCCGATGGCCGACCTGGACGACGTCCGGGCGGTGGCGCCGGCGGTGCTGCGGCACCGGGTGGTGACCAACTTCGCGGCCGAGGCGGCGGACCGCACGAGCGAGGACCTGATGCAGGAGCTGGTGGGGGGGAAGGGGTGGCTGGGAAGCTGACCCGGCTCGGCGTCGGGCGGAGCGCCGGATCAGCTGATCGGCATCAGCAGCTCGGCGAAGGCGTCGAGCGAGCCCTCGTAGGAGTCGAGCACCGCCTGCATCGCGTCCTGCTCGTCCAGCGTCAGCGGGCTGCCGCCGGCGCCGGTGATGACCGGGTCGCCGCTGGTGATGGTCACGGTGGCGAAGGTATCGCCGTTGACCTTGACGGTGAAGGTTCCGCCCGTGGCCGCATAGGTGCCGACCAGCCGGAGGTCGCCGTTGGGGCCGCTGATGGCGAGGTCCAGCGTCACCGCCACGTCGGTGTCGGAGATGTTGGCGAAGGTGGCGGTCCAGTCGATCGCCAGGGTGCGGGCGGGGACCGTCAGCTTGTAGTCGAGCGAGAGTACCAGCCCGCTGCTGCCGTCTGTGATGGAGTTCTTGAGGGTGAAGTTGGCCCGGACCGAGCCGTTGTAGGCGTAGCCGCTGACCGTGACCAGCCCGTTCGACCCGGTGGCGCTGGCCACCACGTCGTACTCGAGGTAGGTCACGTTGGCCTGCACCACCCGGACCCGGACGTCGGTCAGCGAGGCGGTGCTCTGGTCGATGATGTCCACGTAGCCCGTCTCCACCACCGGCTCGACCGGGCGGAGCAGCACCGGGTCCACCGCGTAGAGCAGGAAGCGCACGCCGGTGGCCGGGGCGCCGGTCAGGTCGGAGGCGACGTAGACGTCCGCGCTCTCGTCCCACACATACGTCACCCCCGCCAGCTCGGCCGGAATGGCGGCGAGGCTGGCCTGGAGGCCGGGGCCGGATTTCGGCACCAGCGAGGCGATCCGCCGGGCGTACGTCACTGTGGCCTTGGACCGGGGCGAGAGCAGCAGCGCCGGCGACTGCGCCAGGGCCGAGCCGCCCAGCACGGCGGAGATGTCGGTGCCGACGGCCGCGAAGCTGGCCGAGGGTCCGGAGGCAAAGGCGTCATGGGCGGCGGCCATGTCAGCCGCGGTGCCCTGCGGGTCGAACGGGGCCGGAGCGCTGCTGTCCTTGGCGCAACCGGCCAGGCCCAGAGTTAGCAGGGCGGCGACGGCCGATCGCCTTGCGTAATGCGTGACGTGCATGGTGGTCCGCCTCCACGAGGGGTTTCCGATCGAACGTCCGAAGCCGTTGATGGACAGAGAGTTGGTACCGAATGCCAGCGGTGGCGTCGCCCGGGGGCGGGCCGCCAGGGGGGCACCCGGACCATCTTGGCAACCCCCATGCCCGCCGGTCTGCAGCAGGCCCTCGCGGGCGCTATATTCGAAGCACGCCGGGGCGCACTGACCTGAGGCCCGGGACGCTTCACCAACCAAGGTGGAGGACATGGTCGGGATCATCCTGGAGGGTGTGCTGTTCGTCGCGCTGCTCGCGACGGTGGCCACCCTCCTTTTCTATGGGCTGATGCGCTGGACGCCGCTGGGGCTCCGGCTGCGGCAGGACCGGAATCGGCGGCGGATCGAAGACACGCTGGAGCTCGACTGCCCGATCCACGGTCTCCAGCGGGAAGAGGAGTTGGTGCGCCTGCCGTCCGGCAGCCGCATCTGTCCGACCTGCTACAAGGAGGCGTTACATGAGTAGCGACGTTTCGGGGTCCGGGCTCAGCCGTCTCGTCCGGCTCGCCGCCGTGGCCCTGGGGCTGCTCGCGTTGGTGGTCCTGCTGCCCACGGCCATGACCTACATCAACCCCGGTCACGTGGGGATCGTGATCCACCGGGTGGGCGGCGGGGTGGACCCGACGCCGCTCAGCCCCGGTCTCCACGCCCGCAACCCGCTCACCACCGGGATCGAGGAGTATCCGACGTTCATGCAGACGCTGGTGCTCACGCGGGGGGCCAATGAGGGCTCGTCGGGCAACGACGAGATCAACGTCAACAGCGTCGAGGGGCAGCCGCTGTCGCTGGACGTCTCGATGTCCTTCGAGCTGGACCCGATGAAGGTGCCGGCCCTGTACTCGACCTTCCGGACCGACATCGGAGCCATCCAGCACAGCTACGTGAAGCAGGCCATCCGCCAGTCGCTGCAGGAGGTGGTGGGCAACGAGGAGATCGCGGCCATCATCGGGCCCAAGAAGTTCGAGGTGACCTCGCGAGTGAGCCGGCTGCTGGAGCAGCGGCTCTCGCCCTACGGCATCCTGGTGAAGCAGTTCACCATCAACGAGCTCCGGGCGCCGCCGTCGGTGATCGAGGCGATCAACCAGAAGAACGTGATGCAGCAGCAGGGGCTCACGGCGCAGAACGAGCTGCAGAAGAACCAGTTCCAGGCCCAGGGCGACTCGATCAAGGCCGCCGGCCGGGCCAAGGCGATCCTGGCCGAGGCTGAGGCCCAGGCCAAGGCCAACCGCCTGCTGAGCGAGAGCATCACTCCGGTGCTGGTGCAGTACGAGATGACCAAGCGGTGGAACGGGCAGATGCCGCAGGTCACCGGGGGCGCGATGCCGCTCCTGCAGCTGCCGAGCAGCGGGAAGTAGCGACGGGCCGGCCGCGGCCGACTAGCTCCGGCTGCGCGTGCTCCGGCTGACGGCTTTCCTGGCGGACTTCTTGGCCGCCTTCTTGGCCGCCTTCTTCTTGGGCGGCACCTTGGCGCCCTTCTTCCGTGCCTCCGACAGACCGATCGCGATCGCCTGCGCCCGGCTCGTCACCTTGCCGCCGCGCCCGCCCTTGCCGCTCCGGAGAGTGCCCTTCTTGCGCCGGCGCATGGCGCTCTCGACCCGCCGGCTCGCGGCCGAGCTCGCTTTCTTCCGGCCGCTCTTCCGGGCCGGGGATTTCTTCGAGGTGGCTTTCTTTCTGGTGGCCATGGAACCTCCGCGCTGACGGTGAGAGCGACGAACGGCGGTGTCATCCGCCGCAGACCACACACGGTGGCAGCGCGGAGCCCGGCCGGATGTGACGGCTGACCGGTTCCGCGCCCGCTACTTCGCCACCGTCGGCAAGCCCTCCGACCGCCACGCCGCCCAGCCCCCCACCAGCGCCCGCGCCTTCGACCAGCCCGCCCGACGAAGCTCTCGCGCCACCCGGGCGCTTGTGGCTTCGTCCGCTCACGCACAGTAGAGCACGAGCGTGGCGTGCATGTCCAATCGTCGCTCGCGCGCCAGCCGGACCGCGTCGTCCGGCGGCAGCCGGAGCGCGCCCTCGGCGATCAGGGGATCGTCGCGGTAGCTCCGCTCGGTCCGGACGTCGGCCAGGATCACGGGGTCGCCGCCCGCGAGCAGGGCGCGGTACTCGGGAATCGTGATCTTCTCCGGCACGCCCCCCGTCTCGGCCGCGCGGGCCGCCTTCCGGCCGGGGCCGATCGGCGGAGCGGCCGACCGCGGCGTGTCCGCCGCCCGAGCCTCTGCGCCCGAGGCCTGAGCGGCCGATGCCTGGGCGGCCGATCCCTGAGCGGCCGATCCCTGGGACGCAGGCGCCATCATCGGCGCCGACCGGGCGGGCGCGGGCGACGCGCCAGGCGTGGGGGCGCCGGCGGCGGCGCCGCCGTGGCGGCGGAGGTAGAGCGCGATCCCGCCGCCGTGCAGCACCACCGACAGCAGCACCACCAGGCAGGTGATGGTGAACAGCCGCTCGGCCCCCGGGATCCCGCCGAACACCGGCAGCAGGACCAGCAGCAGCGAGGACAGGCCCCGCGGGCCGAACAGGGCGATCAGCCGGCAGCTCTCGCGCTCGATCCCCGAGCGGGCCAGCACGGGGATCAGCACCGCGGTGCGGATGCCGAG
>JBBRGH010000342.1:0-3900 GCA_038240915.1 Gemmatimonadales bacterium
AGCCGATGGCGAACGTCGGCAGCCTGGTGGTCCATCCGATCCGCTTCGGCGGCGACCTGCTGGGGACGGTCGAAGTGGATCACCCCAAGCGGCACGTGTATGGCGCCAAGGACCTCATCGCGCTGAACACGCTCGGCAACCAGATCGCCACCGCGATTCACATCGCCGAGCTCCGGCGCCCCCTGCTCGGCACCGTCGAGCAGATCGGCCAGCAGGTGACGGCCCTGGCGCGGGTGACCGACTCGCTCCGCGCCTCGGCGCTGGCGCTGGCCGATGCGTCGCAGGGCATGCGTCAGGGCGCGGGCGAGCTGGAGCGCTTCGTGGCCGGCGGCCTTCAGGCCACCGACTCGCTCGGCAGCGCCACCCGGGCGATGGCCGACCAGGGGGCGCAAGCCGCCGATGCCAGCGGCACGGCGGCCGAAGTGGCGGCCCAGAACCGGGTCGTGATCGGGGAGGCGATCGCCCGGCTGGTGGGCCTCAACGGCTTCGTCTCCCAGAGCGCCGATCAGGTGGCGGGCCTGGGCGCCCTGACCAGCCGGATCAAGGGCTTCATCGGCACCATCCGCGAGATCGCCGATCTCACCAACCTGATCGCCCTGAACGCCGCCATCGAGGCGGCCCGAGCCGGCGCGGAGGGGCGCGGCTTCGCCGTGGTGGCCGACGAGGTACGGGATCTCGCGGCCCAGAGCCTCCACGCGGCGGGCGAGGCCCGCCACCTGCTCGAGGAGATCGCCGACCAGGTCTCGGCGGTGAGCGGGCAGATGGAGCGCGGCCGCCAGGCGGTGGCCGGCGTGGAGCAGCTGAGCGCGGACGCGGCCCGCGCGCTCGACGCCATCGTCGGCACCACGGGCGAGGCCGGGCGCCATGCCCGGGCCATCGCCGCCACGGCCGCCCAGCAGCTGCGCGCGGTGGACGGTCTCACCGGCCAGATCCGGCAGGTGGCGGCCAGCACCGCCCGCACCCGGAGCGAGACCGAGGCGCTGGCCCATCGCGCCAGCGAGGCCGCCGCCGGGCAGGCCGATCTCGAGCGCTCCATTCGGGAACTGGGCGACGTGGCCGCCGACCTGCAGCGGATCGCGCGTCACTTCGTGGTGGAGACCTGACCGTGACCGCCGCCGCCGAACGCGTGTACGTGGCGCTCGGCAGCAACCTTGGCGATCGGGCAGGGTATCTCGCGGCCGCGCGGGTGGCCCTCGCGGTCCTGCCCGGCACCCGGCTCCTGGCCGCCACGGCCGTCGAGGAGACGGCGCCGCTGGGCGGCATGGTTCAGCCTCCCTATCTCAACCAGATGCTCCTGCTGGAGACACGGCTCGATCCCCGCGCGCTGCTCGAGGCCTGCCAGACGATCGAGCGGAGCCTGGGCCGGGTGCGGGGCGAGCGCTGGGGCGCGCGGACCCTCGACGTGGACCTGGTGGCGTTCGGCCAGCGGCGCGTGGAGGAGCCCGACCTTATCATTCCCCATCCCGAGCTGTCCAACCGCGACTTCTGGCTGCGAGAGCTGGCGGAGCTGCGAGCCCATGACCGCTGACGTCCGACCGATGACGGTGCCCGATCTGCTCGCGATGAAGGCCGCGGGACGGCGGATCGTGATGCTCACCTGCTACGATGCCGCCTTCGCGCGGCTGCTGGAGCAGGCGGAGGTCGACGTCCTGCTGGTGGGCGACTCGGTCAACCAGGTGCTGGCCGGGCACGAGACCACGCTGAGCGCGACGCTGGACCAGATGATCTACCACGCCGCCTCGGTTCGCCGCGGCGTCCGGCGGACGCTGGTGTTCGTGGACCTGCCGTTCCTGACCTATCAGGTATCGCCGCCGGAGGCGATCCGGAACGCCGGCCGGGTGCTCCAGGAGAGCGGCGCCCACGGCGTCAAGCTCGAGGGCGGCCGCCCGATGGCGGAGACGGTACGGGCCTTGGTGGATCGGGGCATTCCGGTGATCGGCCACCTGGGGCTGACCCCGCAGTCGGTGCATGCCCTGGGCGGCTACAAGGTGCAAGGCCGGGAAGCGGCCGCTGCCGAGCGCCTGCTGGCCGACGCCCAGGCGCTGGAGCAGGCCGGGGCCTGCGCCATCGTGCTCGAGTTGCTCCCGTCGGCGCTGGCGGCCCGCATCTCCGCCGCGCTCACCATCCCCACCATCGGCATCGGCGCTGGGGCCGGCTGCGACGGCCAGGTGCTGGTGCTGCACGACATGCTGGGCCTCAACGAAGGCTTCAATCCCAAGTTCCTCAAGCGCTACGCCGAGCTGGGCGAGGCGGTCCGGACCGCGGTGCGGTCGTACGCCGCCGAGGTGCGGGACGGCAGCTATCCGGGCCCGCAGCACAGCTTCGACTGATCCCCTCCGGTCCATGATCGAGCTCCGTTCCATCCCCGACCTGCGCCGCTGGGTGGCCGGCGAGCGCACGGCGGGACACCGCCTCGCGCTGGTGCCCACCATGGGCTTCCTCCACGAGGGGCACCTCCGCCTGGTGGACGAGGCGAAGCGGCGGGCTCAGCGCGTAGTCATGAGCATCTTCGTCAACCCGCTCCAGTTCGGGCCCAGCGAAGACCTCGACCGGTACCCGCGGGATCTGCCGCGCGACCGGGCGCTGGCCGAGGCACGGGGCACCGACGCCCTGTTCGTGCCCGCCGACACCGTGATGTACCCGCCGGGCTCGGAGATCCGGGTCGTTCCGGGCACCACCGCTTCCCGCTGGGAAGGCGCGGCCCGCCCGGGGCACTTCGAGGGTGTCCTCACCGTGGTCGCCAAGCTCTTCCACCTGGTCGAGCCCGACCTGGCCTGCTTCGGCCGGAAGGACATCCAGCAGGCCACCCTGGTGCGGCAGATGGTGCGGGATCTCGACTGGCGGCTCGAGATCGTCGTCGTCCCCACGGTGCGCGAGCCCGACGGGCTCGCCCTCAGCAGCCGGAATGCCTATCTCGACGCGGACCACCGCCCTCGGGCGGCCGTGCTGAGCGCGGCGCTCGCCGCGGCGCACGAGGCGTTCCAGCAGGGGGAGCGGGAGGCCGCGGGGTTGCTTGCGACCGTGCGCCGGGTGCTCGCCACCGAGCCGGCAGTGACGGTGGAGTATGTCGCCCTGGCGGAGCCGGCCACTCTGGCGCCGGTAGAGACGGCGGCGGCCGACACCGTGGTAGCGCTGGCCGCCCGGCTGGGCCGGACCCGGTTGATCGACAACATCATCCTCGGGCAGGGCCTCGACCGGTGACGGATCCGAGCCCGCTGCCGGCCTGGGCCGAGGTCTCGCCCGCGCGGCTGGCGCACGTGGAGCGGGTGGCGGCGCTCGCCGCCGACTGGGCCGACCGGATGCGGATCTCCCCGCCCGAGCGGGCCCGGTGGCTCCGCGCGGTGTGGCTGCACGACGCGCTGCGCGACGCCTCCGACGCCACGCTCGAGCAGTGGGCCGGCGATGCGGCCGGGCCGGCCTCGCTCCGGCACGGGCCCGCCAGCGCGGCCCGGGCGCAGGCGGACGGGCAGGCCGACCGGGGCACCCTCGACGCGGTGCGGTATCACTCGATCGGCTGGGCGGGGTGGGACATGGTGGGCCGGGTGGTCTACTGTGCCGACTATCTCGAGCCCGGCCGGACCTTCGGCGCCGACCGGCGGGCGGAGCTGGCCGCGCGGTTTCCCGACGACCCACCCGGCGTGCTCCTGGCGGTGGCGGGGGACCGGTTGTCCCACCTGATCGCGTCGGGCTGGCCGCTGGTCGACCCTACGGTGCGCTTCTGGAACAGCCTGGTCGGACCCTCCGTCTCGCGCTGATCGCCGCGCTCGCGGTGGCGATCGCCGGCACCGTCGCCCTGCTGCTGCCGCCCTCGCGGGAGCAGGTGGCGGGCCATGCCTACGCGATTCCCTCGGGCGGCCGGCGGATCCGGGTGGAAGTGCTCAACGGCACCCGGCGGCCGGG
>JBBRGH010000343.1:0-3896 GCA_038240915.1 Gemmatimonadales bacterium
GGGAAGAGTTCAGGGAAGCGATCGTAATCACCGCGGAGGACGATACCCAGCGCGGTATCGGCTCGGCGACGTCGCGCTTCACGGGCTTCCAGCGCCACATCGACCGCATTGGTCGGCTCGTCATCTCGCCCATCGTCAAGATCCGAGACATGATCACCGCGCCCCTGCGCGGCATCCAGAATCTCGCCAAATCCACCATCGGCATCCTGGGCAGCCTCGGCATGGCGGGCCTGGGCGTGCAGGCCATCGCGAGCAGCGTCAGTGGCCTGGGCAACCTGCTGGGCGTGGGCGTGGCCTCATCGTTCGAGCAGCTGCAGGCGCAGATGATGGCCTTCCTCAAGGACGGGGATGCCGTGACGAAGGTCATGGGCCAGCTCCAGGAGGAGGCCGCCAAGACCCCGTTCTCGCTGCAGGACATGGGGGCGGCGGCCGCGGCGCTGATCCCCGCCATCAAGGGCCCGGGCCTGGAATTGATGGACGTCGTCAAGCAGGCGGAAATCCTGGGCTCGCTCAACCCGGCCGAGGGCCTGGCCGGAGCCTCGTTCTCCATTCGCGAGGCGCTGTCGGGGGACTTCACCTCCTTGATCGCGCGCTTCAACCTGTCCCGCGACGCCATCAACAAGCTGAAAGACCAGGGCGTGCCCGCCATGGAGATCATCTCCAAGGTGCTCAAGGACATGGGCGTCGACTACTCGCTCGTGGCCGCGCAGGGCGAGACGTTCCAGGGCCGCATGTCGACGCTCATGGACACCATCGACCAGGTGAAGCTGTCGCTGTCGGCCCGCCTCTTCGACGTGCTCAAGGGCGGCCTGAAGGACGTGCAGGTCTTCCTCGACAACAACATGGACACGATCAAGGCGTGGGCGGCCACGGTCGGGGCGTGGATCGGCGGCGCGGTGACCGACGCGGTGGGATTCCTCGGCCGCCTCAAGGATGCGGTGCTGGCGATCACGAAGACGCAGGGCTTCCAGCTGCTCGCCGACGGCGTCAAGGCGCTGTTCGCGGCCTTCACCAAGGACAGCGGCGCGCTGGGCGTGATCGGCGACCTGCTCGAGAAGGCCTTCGGGCCGACGACGGCGAATCTCGTGCGGCCCTTCCTGAGCGTGGGCATGCGGCTCATCAACACGGTGAAGGGCATCGGTCGCATCGTGAGCGACCTGGCGACCGGGCGTCTCTCGCTGGCCGGCTTCATCAAGCGGATCACCGGGCCGCAGGGCCTGGGCGGATTGGCCGACACGATCAAGCACGAGCTCGGCACGCTCGGCGGGCGGCTCTGGACCTTCCTGACCGACACGGCCATCCCGGCCGCGGGCCGCGCGCTGGGCAAGCTGGCCGACGCCGTGCGCACCTGGGCGACCGGCGAGGGACCGGGCGAGATCCGCGACGCGCTACGGGGCCTCGCCGCTGCTGCCTGGTCGTGGCTGCAGGGCGCGGGCGGCACGGTGGGTGGATTCCTGGATGCCAACCTCGTGCAGCCGATCAAGGGCTGGGTGGCCGCGGACGGTCCGCGAAAGGTGGCCGACGCGCTGGCCGACCTGGCCTCATCGGCCTGGGAGTGGGTCACCACAGCCGCGAACAACGCGGGGGCGTTCCTGTCGAAACTCGCCACTGGCGTGCTGCTGTGGGCGAGCGGGGAGGGTCCCGCCCAACTCGCGCAGTCGTTCGGCAATCTCGTTTCGTCGGCGTGGTCGTGGGTGACAACCGCGGCGGGCAAGGCGGGCGACTTCCTGTTCAGGCTCGCCGACGCCGTGTACCAGTGGGCCTCGGGCGACGGACCGGCGCAGGTGGCGAACGCGATCGTGGGGCTGGCGGCGGCCGCGTATGCCTGGGTGCAACGCGCGGTCGAGCAGGTCGACGAGAAGATGCAGGGGTTCCTCAACGCGCTGACGGCCTGGCTGGAGCGCGCACGTCCGGTGCTGGAGCGCGCCGCGATGGGGATCGGCGACGCCATCTGGAACGGCGTGGCGACCGCCGTCGGTAAGGACGTGCCGGAGGAGGGCGGACTGACGCGCTATCTGCGGATGCTCAACGAAGAGTTGGCCAGGACCGACGCGGCGGAGAAGTACGGCAAGATCATCGTGAACCTCGGGATCATCGTGGACGGCATCGCCGCCCCGTTCCGCGAGGCGTGGAAGCTCCTGACCCAGGGCGCCGACACGATGGACCTGGCCGCCACGCACGCGCACGGCCTGGCGGCGATTGTGGATGCGCTGGCCGACTCCTGGGAGTTCACCACGACGATGATCGTGGACTTCCAGCGCGCCGCTTCGCGCCTCGTCACCTGGATCGACAACAACATTGGCACGATCAGGGGGCTCGCGGGCGCGCTCACCGGCATCGCCACGTTCAACCCGGCGGCGGTCATCAACGCCGCCACGGACGCGGTCACCGGGATGCCGCCCGCCGACCCGGGCGCAAGCGGCCCGGCCGCGTCTCCGACTGGCACGGTGCTGCCGGGAATGGCCACCGGCGGAATCGTCACCCGTCCCACCGTGGCGCTGCTCGGCGAGGGTCATCGTCCCGAAGCGGTGATCCCGCTGGACCGTGCCGGCGGATTCGGGGGCATCACGCTCAACGGCGGTGTCACCGTCAACCTGCACGTGCCGGAAGTGCCCAGTGGCGAGAACGCCTCGCGCTTCGCCAGGAAGATCGCGCCCGAAGTGGCGCAGCAGATCGTGCGGGAAGTCAGGAAGCTCCAGCCCGGGATCGTCGGTGGGTACGCCTGATGATGCTGCAAGCGACTCTCCACCAGGAGAGAACGGGTACAATGGAGCAACTCAATACGGTGCCCCGGCGCTGCGGAAACAGCCCGGGGCGTGACACCCGATCTCAGGAGGATCGAATGCCCCCCAAGCCTACCATGCCGCGCGTCTGCCGTCAGTGCGGACGCGAATTCCTGGCTACCGCAGCGGCCGTGGCCAGCGGTAGCGGTCTCTATTGCGGCCGTGCGTGTAGTGGCCTCGCCCAGCGCACTCGTATAGCCCGCACCTGTGAACGTTGCGGGGCTTCCTTCGAGGCCGTACTGAGCGTGGTCAAGAGCGGACATGCACGCTACTGCGGTCAAGCCTGCGCCGGGGCAGCGAAGCGCACGCATGGCGAAGCGAGTCAACGTAGGACGCCTGAATACGTTGCCTGGCTGGGCATGAAACAACGGTGTTTTTCCCCGCGAAGTACCTCCTACAAACACTATGGCGGGCGCGGCATCACCGTCTGCGCGGCGTGGCGTGCATCCTTCGAAACGTTCCGCTCCGACATGGGGCGGCGCCCGTCGCCCGATCATTCCCTGGATCGCATCGACAACGACGGCGATTATGAACCGGGCAACGTCCGGTGGGCACCGCCCTCGGTTCAAGGACGCAATCGCAGTGTCAACCGCCGTCTTACCGTAAATGGCGTAACCCGCTCACTGGTGGAGTGGAGCGAACAGGTTCATATCGGCCCGGAGACGTTGTCCAGGCGTCTCCAATTGGGGTGGACGCCAGAGCGCGCCGTCACGACACCGCTTCGCGGCAATCAGCCGAATCTGGTCGGGGGCTACGCCTGATGCCCGCCCAGCCCTTCCTCGTCACGCTTACGGATCCCAAGACGTCCGAGCGCGTGCGTTTCACCGCCACTCCCGAGCGCCTGCCGAGCGACGAATCCGTCCGCGAGAACGAGTGGAACCTGCTGCGCGGGGGCACGATCCGCCATCCCAAGGAGGGCGGCGAGACGCCGCGCACGCACACGCTGGCCGGCTTCTTCCCCGGCGGGGAGGACTTCGGCGAGCCGTGGGCTCCCATTGAGGAATGGCGCCCGCCGCGCGACCTGGCCAACCGGGTGCGCGGCTGGATGCGCGCGGGCACCGAGCTGAGGCTGCTGGCCACCGACACGGACATCGACGCCAATTGCTACGTGTC
>JBBRGH010000344.1:0-3885 GCA_038240915.1 Gemmatimonadales bacterium
GGCCACCGGGAGCACGCGGATCAGCGGATCACTCCCCCGGCCGGCGGCCTGCGAGGGGGGCGCGTCGTGCCGGGCCAGGTGGGCGAGGGCGGCAGCTGTCTCGGGATCGATGTCGCGCGGGTCGGACCGATGGCGCGCCACCCAGCGGCGCACCAGCGCCTGGAGGTCCCGCCGGCCGGCGGCCAGTTCCTCGGTCAGGATCCGGGTCAGGGCCAGGCCGCCATCCGGGGCGCCGCCCAGCGCCAGCAGGCGGCCGGCGGCCAGGCCGATGAGTGCGCCCGCGGCACGGAAGGCGAGATCTGGCGCAGGCTTGGACAGGTGAAACCCTCTCGCAATTCGGGTGGCGGACCGGACGCAAATCAAGTTATACTCGGAAGCCCGCAACACGCCCACCCTGTCGCGCGACCCACGGAGGAGCAGGCCTGTGGCCAAAGAGACGCTCACCATCACGGACAACCGTACCGGCCGCACCTTCGAGGTCCCGATCGAGGATGAGACGATCCGGGCGACCGATCTCCGGCAGATCAAAGTCAAGGACGACGACTTCGGGATGATGACGTACGATCCCGCGTTCATGAATACCGCCGCCTGCCGGAGCGCCATCACCTTCATCGACGGCGACAAGGGCATCCTCCGCTACCGCGGGTACCCGATCGAGCAGCTGGCCGAACGGAGCACCTTCCTCGAGGTGGCCTACCTGCTGAGCGAGGGCGAGCTCCCCACCGCGGCGCAACTCCAGCGGTGGACCGACACGATCACCTACCACACCTACGTCCACACCAACATCATCAAGTTCCTCGAGGGCTTCCGTTACGACGCCCACCCGATGGGGATGCTGCTGGGCGTGGTAGGCGCGCTGTCCACTTTCTATCCCGACGCCAAGCACATCCACGATCCGGCCAACCGCTCCCTGCAGAAGGTGCGGCTCCTGGCCAAGGCACCGACCATCGCGGCCTTCGCGTTCCGCCACTCACGCGGCCTGCCGTTCGTCTTTCCCGACAACGATCTCGACTACATCGGCAACTTCGTCAACATGACGTTCAGCATCGGCGGGCGGCACAAGCCCAACAAGGTGCTGCAGCGCGCGCTCGAGATCCTGTTGATCCTGCATGCCGACCACGAGCAGAACTGCTCCACCAGCGCGGTGCGGGCGGTCGGCTCGTCGCACGTGGACCCGTTCTCCGCCGTCAGCGCGGGCATCGCGGCGCTCTACGGGCCGCTCCATGGCGGGGCGAACGAGGCCGTGCTGCAGATGCTGGACGAGATCGGGGAGAAGAAGAACATCCCCAAGTTCATCGACGAGGTGAAGGCCGGCCGGGGGCGGCTGATGGGCTTCGGCCACCGGGTCTACAAGTCGTACGACCCGCGGGCAACGCTGATCAAGAAGGTGGCCGACGAGGTGTTCGAGCAGACGGGACTCAATCCCAAGCTCGAGATCGCGCTCGAGCTGGAGCGGATCGCCCTGGAGGACGAGTACTTCATCAAGCGCAAGCTGTATCCCAACGTGGATTTCTACTCCGGCCTCATCTACCAGGCGATGGGCTACCCCACTGAATACTTCACCGTCCTGTTCGCCCTCGGACGGATGCCGGGCTGGCTGGCTCAGTGGGAGGAGATGCTGCTGGACAAGGACCAGAAGATCGCCCGGCCGCGGCAGATCTTCACCGGCTATGACGAGCGCCCGTTCGTCCCCATCGACAAGCGCTGAGCCCCGATGACGGATCAGATCGACACCCTGCTGTCGGAGCAGCGCCGGTTTCCGCCCGCTCCCGCCTTCGCCGCCCAGGCCACCGCGACCGCGGCCCTGTACCAAGCCGCGGCGCGCGACCGGGAAGGCTTCTGGGCCGAGCAGGCCCGGGCGCTGGACTGGATCCGCCCCTGGGACCGGGTCCTCGACTGGCAACTGCCTCACGCCCAGTGGTTCGTCGGGGGCCAGCTCAACGTGGCGGCCAACTGCCTGGACCGGCACTTGGCCGGACCGCTCCGCAACAAGGCGGCGATCATCTGGGAGGGCGAGCCGGGCGACCGCCGAGTCCTGACCTACTGGGACCTGGCGCGGGAGGTCCGGCGGGCCGCCAACGTGCTCAAGCACCTCGGCGTCCGGAAGGGCGACCGGGTCGCGATCTACCTCCCGATGGTGCCCGAGGCCGCGATCGCGATGCTGGCCTGCGCCCGGATCGGCGCGGTCCACTCGGTGATCTTCGGCGGCTTCTCGGCCGAGTCGGTGCGGGACCGGGTGAACGACGCCAAGGCCAAGGTGCTCATCACCGCCGACGGCGGCTACCGGCGCGGCCAGGTGGTTCAGCTCAAGCGGCTGGCCGACCAGGCGATGGTCGACTCGCCGACGATCGAGCACTGCCTCGTGGTGCGGCGCCGGCCCGGCGGGGAGGGCGACGAAACCTTCGCCACCATGAAGGAAGGCCGCGACCACTGGTGGCACCGCCTGATGGAGAGCGCCTCCGCCGTCTCCGCGCCCGAGCCGATGGACGCGGAAGATCTGCTCTTCATCCTCTACACCTCGGGCACCACCGGGAAGCCGAAGGGCATCGTCCACACCACCGGCGGGTATCTGACCCAGGTGGCGGCGACGACGAAGCATGTCTTCGATCTCAAGCCCACCGACGTGTTCTGGTGCACGGCGGACATCGGCTGGGTCACGGGCCATTCCTACGTCGTGTACGGGCCGCTCGCCAATGGCGCCACGGTGCTGATGTACGAGGGCGCCCCGGACTGGCCCGAGCGGGATCGCTTCTGGGCGCTGATCGAGACCTACGGTGTCACCATTCTCTATACCGCCCCCACCGCCATCCGCGCCTTCATGAAGTGGGGCACGGCGCACCCCGCCAAGCACGACCTCAGCACGCTGCGGCTGCTCGGCAGCGTGGGCGAGCCGATCAACCCCGAAGCCTGGATCTGGTACCAGACCAACATCGGCGGCGGCCGCTGCCCGATCGTGGACACCTGGTGGCAGACCGAGACCGGCGGGATCATGATCACGCCGCTGCCCGGCGTCACCACCACCAAACCCGGATCGGCCACGACGGCCTATCCCGGCGTGGTCGCGGAGCTGGTGGATACCACCGGCAAGGTGCTGCCGCAGGGCGGCGGGTTCCTCACTCTGGCGGCCCCCTGGCCGGGAATGCTACGCACCATCTACGGCGACGACCAGCGCTACCGCGAGACCTACTGGTCGCGCTTTCCAGGGCGGTACTTCGCGGGCGACGGGGCCAAGCTCGACGAAGACGGCTACTGGTGGATCCTGGGGCGGGTGGACGACGTGCTCAACGTGGCGGGGCACCGGATCGGCACCATGGAGGTCGAGAGCGCGCTGGTGGAGCACCCCGCCGTGGCCGAGGCGGCGGTGGTGGGCCGGGCGCACGACCTCAAGGGGCAGGCGCTGGCGGCCTTCGTGACCCTCAAGGACAGTCACCAGGCCAGCTCGAGCCTGAAGGACGATCTCAAGGCCCATGTGGCCCAGAAGATCGGCGCCATCGCCAAGCCGGACGACATCTATTTCTCGGCCGACCTGCCCAAGACCCGAAGCGGGAAGATCATGCGCCGGCTGCTCAAGGACATCGCGGAGGGCCGGGCACTGGGCGACACCACCACGCTGGCGGACCCGACGGTGGTAAGTCGGCTCAAGGACCAGTACGAAGCGGGTGAGTCGTAGTCCGCCCGGCAGGCCCCCTTCGTGCGTTCCTTACGGCACCGGCCGACCTCACCCGACCGGAACGTCCCCCTCCAGGTACGTGTACCCCTCCAGCCCCGCCACGTAGTCGGCGATGAAGCTGTTGGCTTCCTGCCGGGAGAGGTCCTTGGCCGCCGTCACTTTCCGCCGGAAGGTGGCGAGCAGGTCCGAGGCGTGGAACTGGACGTAGTTCAACA
>JBBRGH010000345.1:0-3869 GCA_038240915.1 Gemmatimonadales bacterium
TCCGGCCAGCGGCGTGGGCCGGGATGGGTTGTGCGAACAGGCGCTCGAGCGCACGCTCGAACTCGGCTTGGACGGAGCGGCCGGCGGCTTGCCGCTGCCAGCCGACAAACCCGGTACCGTCGAACTGCAGCGTGGCGAGGAATGTCCGGCTCATCGGCCCGGAATGTAGCCGGGCGGTACCCCTCGGGCAAGTTGCGCAACTGCTTGTCACGATTGACAAAAGCGCCCTTTCACGCCTAAACTTTTCGACGCTTCCCGCGCCATCCCGACCCGTCTCCTTCCGCGGCCGCTCGTGACCCAGGACGCTCCGCTTCGCCACGCCCTCCACCAGCTGTCCCAGGGCGCTTCGCTCTCGGGCGAGGCTGCGGCCGACGCGTTCGCGGTGATCATGCGCGGCGACGCCACCCCGATCCAGACGGCGGCGCTGCTGATGGGGCTCAGGGTGAAGGGGGAGACCGCCGCCGAGGTGGCCGGTGCCGCCCTCGCGCTCCGGGGAGCGATGGTGCGGCTGGAGTTGGATGAGGTGGACCGCGTGGTGGACACCTGCGGCACCGGGGGTGGCCGGATCGGCACCCTCAACATCTCGACCGCGGCCGCGTTCGTCGTCGCCGGGGCCGGGGTGGCGGTGGCCAAGCACGGCAATCGGAGCTACACGTCGCGCTCGGGATCGGCCGACGTGCTCGAGGCTCTCGGGGTGGACATCGCGCTCCCCCCGGCGCGCGCGGCGGACGTGGTGCGCCAGGCCGGCATCGCCTTCCTGTTCGCGCCGACCTACCACCCGGCGATGCGGCATGCCGCGGCCGTGCGGAGGGAGCTGGCGGTCCCCACCATCATGAACCTGCTGGGGCCGCTGGCCAATCCGGCGGGCGTGCGCCGTCAGGTCATCGGCGTGGCGAGCGCGGACCGCGCACCGCTCATGGCCGAGGCGCTGGCACGGCTCGGGGCCACGCACGCGCTGGTGCTGCACGGGGCTGTCGGCATGGACGAGGTGAGCCCATCGGGGGCGACGCACGTGTGGGAGGTGCGGGACGGGCGGGTGGAGCGCTGGCTGCTGACGCCGGAGACGCTGGGCCTGGCGTGCGACGATCTGGATGGGCTGGCGGGCGGCGAGCCGGCGGCCAACGCCGATCGGCTGGAGCGGCTCCTGGCCGGCGGCGGGAGCGCGGTGGAGCGCTGCGCGGTAGTGCTCAACGCGGCGGCGGCACTCTATGTGGCGGGGCGCGGCTGGACGATGGCGGACGCCGCGGCGCGGGCGCGAGACGCGCTGGAGCAGGGCGGGGCGGCCAAGGCGCTGGCGGCGCTCCGGCGGGCGGCGCCGGCCGTCTCGTTCAGTACTTCCGAATGACGCCGACCACCACGCCCTGGATGAGCACGTCCCGCTCCTGAAAGCGCATCGGCTGCATGGTGGTGTTGGCCGGCTGAAGCCGGATCCAGCCGCCGGCCTCGCGGTAGAACTTCTTGACGGTGGCCTCGCTGCCGTTGACCAGGGCGATGACCATTTCGCCGTTCTCCGCGCTCTGCTTGCCGTGCACGACCACGACATCGCCGTCCATGATATGCTCGTCGATCATCGACGTACCCTGGACGCGGAGGGCGTAGTTGGGACCCCGCCGGGGGAGCATCTGATCGGGCACCGCGATGGTTTCTTGGTGCATCAGCGATTCGATCGGCGTGCCCGCGGCGACCTTGCCGAGCAGCGGAATCTCGCTGGCGGCGGAGGTGCCCCGGGGCGGCAGCACCTCGATCGAGCGGCTCTCGTTGTAGGAGCGGCGGATGTAGCCTTTGCGCTCGAGATTGGTCAGGTGCTCGTGGACCGTGGCGAGCGACTGAAAGCCGAACCGCTCGGCGATCTCCTCGAAGCTCGGCGCGTAGCCCTGCTCGACGATGTGGTTCTGCATAAAGCCGAGAATCTCGCTCTGGCGCTTGGTCAGGGGCATGTCCCTCTCCGTGTGCACGGTGCGACCGAATAGAGCCCGAACTACTATACCCGAAGACGGGCCGAAGGACAAGATGCCAGTCACCCTCGACCAGATCCTAACCGCCACCCGGGGCCGCCTGCCCGATCTTCGGGCCCGCCGGGCCTCGGTGGAACGGGCCGCCGCCGCGGCGCCGGCGCCCTCGTCACTCGCGGCGGCGCTCCGGCGGGAGCGGGTGGCCGTCATCGCCGAGGTGAAGCGGCGGTCGCCGTCGGCGGGCTCCATCCGCGAGGATCTCGATCCGGCGGAGCGGGCCGAGCGCTACGCCCGCCACGGCGCGGCGGCCATCTCCGTGCTCACCGACGGCCCCTTCTTCGGCGGCTCGCTGGCCGATCTGCGGGCCGCCGCCAGCCGGACGGCGGTCCCCGTGCTGCGGAAGGATTTCATTCTGGACGAGCTGCAGATCCTCGAGGCGCGCGCGGCGGGAGCGGCGGCGGTGCTTTTGATCGTGCGGGCCCTGAGCGCCGCCCGGCTGGCCGAGCTGCTCGCCTGTGCCCGCGACGCCCGCCTGGAGGCGCTGGTCGAGGTGCACACGGCGGAGGAGCTCGCCCGCGCGCTCGCCGCCGGTGCCACCGTCGTGGGCGTGAACAGCCGGGATCTCGACAGCTTCCGGATCGACACCGCCGCGGCCTGGGAGCTGCTTCGAGCGGTTCCCGCGACCTGCGTTGCGGTGGCCGAGAGCGGGATGGAGACGGCGGCGGACGTCGCCGCGGCGGCAGCTTCCGGGGCCGACGCAGTTCTGGTCGGGACCGCCCTCTCCTCGGCCGCCGAGCCGGACGCATTGCTCGGGCGGCTCGCTGCCGTGTCCCGCCGTGGCCGATAGCCGGATGCCGGTGCGGGTCAAGATCTGCGGCCTGACGCGCGCCGCCGACGCGGCCGGGGCCGCGGCCGCGGGCGCGGACTATCTGGGTGTCGTTTTTGCCGACGGGCCCCGGCGGATCACGGCCGCCGCCGCCGGGGAGATCCGGGCCGCCGCCGCCGGCGTCCCCGTCTTCGGCGTCTTCGGCGACCAGCCGGTGGCGGAGATTCTTCGGATCGCCCGGTCGGCCGGGCTGGTGGGCGCCCAGCTGCACGGCGCCTACACCGAGACGGACGCGGCCCGGCTCCGGGCCGAGCATGTCATGGTGTGGCGCGTTCTCCGCCTGGCCGCGGCGCCGGACCTCGACCTCGTGTCCGCGACCGCGCGCCACGCCGACGCGGTTCTGGTGGAGCCCCGGGTGGCGCACGCCGCGGGCGGCAGCGGCACCGCGCTCGATCGAACGCTCGCCATCGGCGCGCGAGCCCGGCTGCACGGCATAGTCATGGTGCTGGCCGGCGGCCTCACCCCGGACACGGTGGGCGAGGCGGTGGCCCTCGTTCGACCGGACGTGGTGGATGTAAGTTCAGGGGTGGAGTGCCTGCCGGGCCGCAAGGATCCTCACAAAATCACGCGCTTTCTGGAGGCGGTCATTGGCCCTAGCGCTATCAGCTGAACGAGCCGTGGGGGGACGCTTCGGTCCCTACGGTGGCCGCTACGTTCCCGAGACGCTGGTCGCCGCGCTCGACGATCTGGCGGCGCTCTACGATGGGGTGCGCGGGGATCCCGCCTTCTGGACCGAGTACGAGGAGCTGCTGGCGGAGTTCGTGGGCCGGCCCTCGCCGCTGACCGAGGCGCCGCGCCTGGGCGCCGAGGCGGGAACCACGGTGGTGCTCAAGCGCGAGGACCTGAACCACACCGGCGCCCACAAGATCAACAACACCGTGGGCCAGGCGCTGCTCGCGCTCCGGATGGGCAAGCGGCGGATCATTGCCGAGACGGGGGCCGGCCAGCACGGGGTGGCCACCGCGACCGTCTGCGCGCGCTTCGGGCTGGAGTGCGTGGTGTACATGGGCACCGAGGACGTCGCCCGCCAG
>JBBRGH010000346.1:0-3854 GCA_038240915.1 Gemmatimonadales bacterium
TGACCTTGCTCCCCGCCACGGACTGGACCACCGTGGCCCGGCCGCCGTTGAACCTGATCGAGCCCTGCTTCATGGGATGGTCGAGCACGCCGGCGGCTTTGGTCACGGCAGCGGTGAGCTTCGCGCGGTCGACGCGGTGCTGCAACGGCTGGCTCCCAGAGCCCGTCAGGCGGGCCCACATCTGCACCGGGTTCAGCGTGAAACCGGTCAGTCCAGACACGGTGGCCGGCACGTCTGCCTGAAGGCCGGCCGCGCCGGGCGAAAGATCGACGGTGCGTGACGGCACGCTGAGACGCACCGGCCGGGTGACCCTGGTGGCCAGAGCACGATCAAGGGCGATCGTGGCGTCGCGCGACGACATGCCGCCAATCGCGAGACCGTCGACCGTCACGTTGGCCGCCACGTGCCCGGCCAGGATGGTCGCCAGCCCGCCATAAACGGCAGCCAGCATGAGGATGCCCGCGGTCACGCTCAACAGCACTCGGCTGCGTCGCATCCGCTCAAGGAGAGCCTTCGTATCCATCACGCCAGGTCCCCGTACCGGCCGCGGTAGTACACCAGCGCATCGCCCGGTCGAGTGGTGCTGGTGACTGAGACCACCTCACCGACCACGATGCTGTGGTCGCCGGCCGGATGCACATCGGTGGTGCGGCACTCGAACGTGGACAGGGCGCTGTTCAGCAGGGCGACCCCTGTGCGCGGACCGTGGTGGTGCGGGATGCGATCCAGCTGACCGTGCATGGGCCGCCCCCGGGTGGCGAGCCAGTCCGCAGCCGGCCGGTCGCCGACCGACATCACACTGACCCCCCAGAACCCCGCCTCGAGCACCACATCATGGAACCGCGCCTCACGTTCGATGCAGACGAGCAACAGCAACGGCTCAAGCGACACCGAGGTGATCGCGCTGGCGGTCATCGCGTAGTCGACATCGGCGGTGCGGGCCGTCAACATCGTTACCCCGGTGGCGAAACGACCCATCGCCCGTCGAAAACTGTCAATGTCCGGGGCATCGACGGCTGGCAGATTTCTGTCCGGGCTGTCCGGGCTGTCCGGGTTCATCGGTCATCCCGGGAGCGGATCCGCGAGCGGGCGAACAACCCGCGGTTTCGCGGCGCGCCCGGCAGGCCCGGCACCAGCCGTCCGGCGACCGGGTCGAACTGCGCAAAGCCCTCACGACCGCTCAGCCGGCTCGTGATGTGGTTGGACAGCGCGTAGTAGCCCGGATAGACGACGACCTGGGTGGCGTGTTCGGCCAGTGCCCTGCTTTGCATGTCGACCAATGTCGGCTCCTCGACCATGTGCGTCACGCTTTCGTCCGGCACGACTGACGGTGGGTACGGCTCGTCCGGTTGCGGGACAATACAGTTCGGTCCAGCGGACACCACGTTCTCCCGTAGCCACCGGCGGTCCTGGGAGGCCCAGCTCGCCGGCGTGAGGATGCAGAAGGCGGCCGGCGCGGCCACCCCGCCGGCTTCGGCCTCGGCAGCCAGTGTCGACAGGGCTGACATGGTCACGCGATGGGTCTGGACATGGTCCGGGTGTCCGTATCCGCCCTGTTCGTCGTAGGTCACCACGACGTCCGGCCGCACCGCCCTGATGTGCTCGGCCACCATGGTCGCGGCCTGAACGGGGTCGGCCCGGACGAAGGCATCCGGGTGCTGCGCGCTCGGGGTGCCGGCCATCCCCGAGTCACGATACCGAGAGGCGACTGCCCGCTTTGGGTCCTGCCCCAAGACGCAGTGCCGGACGCCCAGCACCGACATGGCGCCGCGAAGCTCTTCCTGACGCCAGGGCCCCAGGATGTCATCGCATGCGGCGCCCAGATGAGCCAGTGCCGCCGGGATGACCTCGCCCTCCTCGCCCAGGGTGCAGGTAAGCAGGTGAACCTCGTGGTGGCCCGCGGCGTAGCCGGCCATCGTCAGTCCGGTGGTGAGTGTCTCGTCGTCGGGGTGGGCATGAACGAACAGCAGACGCGCCGGCCGGGTCGGGTCCGGGGACGGGAAGCCCCTCATCGAACAGACACCGTTGCCATGTCGACCGTGCCGAAGAGAGCAGGGTTGTCGATGTAGCCGGCGACGTCCGTGCCATGGACGAACATGGACTTCGAGTTGGTCAGCGCGATGGCTGTGACGTTGGCGGCGATCTCTTTGTCGAGGTCTCCCCACGCCTGCTCACGGCGGGTCGAATCCGGAATGATCGTGGCCGCATCGATCTTGGCACTGAAGGCTGCGCTGGCGAACCTGCCGTAGTCCTGCCCGGACGTCTCCGCGCTGAGGTTGACCCTGCTGTCGAACAGGGACGGGATCACGCTCGAACCCGACGGCCACTCGGCCGAGCCCACCGCCCACATCACGTCGTACCTGCGGCTGTTCGCCACACTGGCGATGTTCGCGAAGTAGTCCTTGTCGATGCCGACCAGGGTGACCGCGAACCCCGCGTCGCGCCACCCCTGTTGAAGCGCCGACATGGCGTTGTCCGCCGGAGAGCCCTTGCGGTAGGCCACCGTGATGTCGACCGGCAGAGTCAGCCCGGAGGCGTGCAACAGGGTCCGCGCCCTGGCTAAGTTCCCCCGGAGCGGGACCGCCAGGGGGTTGAAGTCCCGGTAGGCGGGAAGGGACTTGTTGATCATCGAGTAGGTTGCTTCCGCAGCGGAGGCCCCGCCCAGCGCCGTCACATAGGCCGCCCGGTTCGTCGCCAGCGCCAGTGCCTGCCGGACCTCTGGCTTGGCCATGGTCGGCCGGCTGAAGTTGGGTAGCAGGTAGTCCACGAACGGGCCGCGCGGATTGGACGAGCGCGCCGTGATCGAGGCGTTGGACCTGATGTCGTTCTGCAGCACCCGGGGGGCCGAGTCCGCCGTCACCGCGAGGGCGTCCGGCCCCGCGTTCGTCATGATTCTGCTGACCACCTCCTGGGCCGGGATCCCCTCCTGGTAGATCAGCTCTGCGGGACGGGCCTTACGGATCGGGTCGGTGGCGGCCCGCCAGTGGGGGTTGCGCACGAAGGTCGCGCCCTTCCCGGGCTGCCAGGCTCCCTTGAGCTGGTAGGGGCCGTTGGAGAAGACGGCCGTCGCCGACCGGGCGCCACGGTCCAGGTCCTCCCGTACCGGCGCGAAGGCCGACAGGGCCGCCACCTGGTTGAAGTCAGGCACCGCCTTGGCAAGCTTGACAGTGATGGTCCGTCCGACGCAGGCGACCGCCTTGTCGAAGGCGTTCCTGCCCGTCTTGAGGTACGGACCGCCATACGCGCTGGAACCGTCTGCGTGGTGAGGCACATCCAGAAGGTCCAGGGCATACGTCAGGCCGCCGGTGATCTGGGCAGTCGCGTAGGTGCGCGAGATGCCGTACTTGACGTCGGCGCAGGTGACGGGTTTGCCGTCCTGCCAGGTGGCATCGTCACGCAGCGTGAACCGCCACACCGTGCCACCGGCGCTGACCCTGCCGGTGTCCGTGGCAAGGTCGGGCACCAGCGCGGGCATGCTGTCCTGCCGGGTCGCCGGCGCCCAGGACGTCAGGGTCCGCTGGAACACCCGTCCGGCGAACGCCATGTCGGCGCCCACATTCAGTCGCTGCGGATCCCAGTCGAGGACGGGGCCCTGCCGCAGGACGTACAGCGTTCCGCCGCCCTTGGCCGGAACCAGCCTGGAAGGCTCGGCCGTGGTGGCGGTGGGCGCGGAACAGGACGCCGAGAGCACGGCAAGGCAGAACACCAAGACAACAGCGGCGCTAGCTCTCATGGCGCGCATTGGTCATGTCTCCTCGGGTGGGTTGGCCGGTGTCAGGTGCGGCAGACCCCCGGAACCAGAGGCTTCGGGGGTCTGCGGGCTGTTCAGACCCCGATCAGGATCTGGCCGCCGT
>JBBRGH010000347.1:0-3840 GCA_038240915.1 Gemmatimonadales bacterium
TGGCGCTGCTTTTCGGTGCGGATCCGGTTGTGGTAGGTGTGCTCGCCCCACATGGTGCCGCCTTGGTCGCCGTGGAAGCGCTTGCCGCGGGTGCTGTCGGCCCGGAGGCCCGACAGCTCCCGCGTGTCGTAGGCGGTCACCTCGAAGAAGCGGGCGCCCATCCGGTCGAGCACCACCGTGAGCAGCCGGCCGAACTCCTCCTCCACCGAGGCGAGCTCGCGGACCAGCGGCGTGGCGTCCACGGCCAGCCGGGAGCGATGCACCACCGGCAGCGGCAGCGCCTCGAACAGGCCGATCGCCTCGCAGGCGAAGACCGCGATGCCCTGGGTGGAGGGAAGGTTGGCCGGGGTCCGGAGGTATTGCTGTACCCGCTCGAGATCGCGGGTGATCGCGTCCTGCACGGCGCGCGGCAGGCCCAGCCGGGGGAGCCCCTGGGCCACCTCGCGCACCCGGTTCTTCAGTTTGATGAGGTACTTGCCCCGGCTTCGGTCGCGCGGCTCGAGCTTGAGGTAGCAGCTCACCACCCGGTGCGCGCCGGGCCGCACGGTGGTCAGCCGGGCCAGCCGCTCGGCCACCGCCGGCACCACCTCCCGCGACCGTCCCCGCCCGTTGCCCGGCGCCCGTGCTGCCGGTCGTGCCACCCCACGTCTGCCGTCAGAAGAAGATCGGCTCCCGGTAACTGCCATAGATGACCTCAAGCACATGCCGGATCTCGTACAGCGTGCAGTAGGCACGCGCGCAATCGAGCATGGCGGGAATGATGTTGCGGTCTTCGGCGGCGGCGCGGCGCAGCTCGTCCAGGCGCGAGGCCACCAGCGCCGGGTCGCGTTCGGCGCGCACCCGGGCCAGCCGCTCGCGCTGGGTGGCTTCGGCCGCGTCCCCCACCTTGAGGATCTCGACCGGCGCCTCCGCCTCCTCCACGAAATCGTTCAGGCCGACGATGGTCCGCCGGCCCTGCTCCACCTCGGCCTGGAAGCGCATCGAGCTGGCGGCGATCTGGCGCTGGAACCAGCCGGACTCGATCGCCCGCACCACGCCACCCTGGGCTTCGATCTCGGCGAACAGCCCCTCCGCCTCGCGCTCCATGGCGTCGGTCAGCGCCTCGATGTAGTACGATCCCCCCAGGGGATCGGCGACGTTGGCCACCCCCGTCTCGTAGGCGAGGATCTGCTGGGTCCGAAGCGCGATCTTCACCGAGGCCTCGGTGGGCAGCGCCAGGGTCTCGTCGAAGGCGTTGGTATGGAGCGACTGGGTGCCGCCGAGGACGGCGGCGAGCGCTTGATAGGAGACCCGCACCACGTTGTTGTGCGGCTGCTGGGCGGTGAGCGTGACCCCGGCGGTCTGGCAATGGAAGCGCATCCGCCAGCTGCGGGCGTCGCCCGCCCCGTAGCGCTCGCGCATGTGCCGGGCCCAGATCCGCCGGGCGGCGCGGAGCTTGGCGATCTCCTCGAAGAAGTCGTTGTGGACGTCCCAGAAGAACGACAGCCGGGGCGCGAACGCGTCCACCGCCAGACCCCGGGCGAGGCCATGCTCGACGTAGCAGAACCCATTGGCGAGGGTAAAGGCCAGCTCCTGCGCGGCCGTGGCGCCGGCTTCCCGAATGTGGTAGCCCGAGATCGAGATCGTGTTCCACTTGGGCGTGTGCTCCGCCGCCCACTCGAACAGGTCCACGATCACCTTGAGCGCGGGCTCGGCCGGGAAGATCCAGGCGTGCTGCGCCATGTACTCCTTGAGGATGTCGTTCTGGATCGTCCCCTGGAGCTGGGCGATCGGCACCCCCTGGCGCTCGGCCGAGGCCACGTAGAAGCAGAACAGCAGCGCCGCCGGGCCGTTGATCGTCATCGAGGTGGAGACGCGGTCGAGCGGAATCCCGTTGAACAGCGTCTCCATGTCGGCCAGGCTGGAGATGGCCACGCCGCACTTGCCGACCTCGCCCTCGGCCCGCGGGTGGTCGGAGTCGTAGCCCATCAGCGTCGGGAAGTCGAACGCCACCGAGAGGCCGGTCTGGCCCCGCTCGAGCAGGAACTTGTAGCGCTCGTTGGTGTCGTCGGCGGTGCCGAAGCCGGCGAACTGACGCATGGTCCAGAGCCGACCGCGGTACATCGTCGGATGGATGCCGCGGGTGAACGGAAACTCGCCGGGGAGGCCGGTGGCGGCGCGGATGTCGGGTGGGAGATCGAGCGCCGTGTAGACCGGCTCGGCCGCGCTGCCGGAGACCGAGGTGAAGTCGCTGTCGGTGCGGGTGGGGAGCTTGGCCGCGGCCGCGCGCCAGGCCGCCACCTCCGCCCGGAGCCGCGCCAGCTCGCGCTCCTGCTCCGCCAGGCGGCGCGCGAGGTCCGCGTCGGGCTCGGTGCTCCACATGGTCATATGCGCTCGCCCTGTTTGAGGCCGTCCAGAACCTCGGTGGCCACCTCGTACGGACTCACCCGCCCCGCCGCGATCTCGTCCAGCCGCTCCGCGATCCGCTCGTCCGCCCGGGTCTCGTCCCAGATCCACCGCCGGGTGGCCCGCTCCACCACTTCGCGGGTCCGGTCCAGCAGCCGCTGGCGCCGGCGACCGTCGAGTGTGCCGCTGGCGGTGAGCCAGGCGTGCCGGCGGTCGAGCGCCTCGACCAGCTCGGGGATCCCCTCCCCCTTGGGGGCGACGGTCAGCAGCACCGTAGGCTGCCAGGCCGCCCGCTCGGCCGGCGCCGTCTGGGCCGGCTCGGACTCAGTCGAGCGCTGGACGCCCCGGCCGCCCGAACGGCCGCCGTGATGGGCGGCCATGCCCCGGAAGGCGTTGCCGCGCCGGATCCCGAGGGTGACCTCGATTTCCTGCCGCAGCTTCTCGGCGCCGGTGCGGTCGGCCTTGTTCACCACGAACAGGTCGGCCACCTCCATCACCCCCGACTTGAGCGTCTGGATGCCGTCGCCCGACTCGGGGACCAGCACGAGGACCGTGTCGTCGGCCATGCGGGCCACGTCGAGTTCGGATTGGCCGACGCCGACCGTTTCGACCAGGATCCGGTCGAACCCGGCCGCGTCGAGCAGGTCGCAGACCTCGCGCGTGGTGGTGGCCAGCCCGCCGAGCGAGCCCCGACTGCCCATCGACCGGATGTAGACACCCTGGTCGAGCGCCACGGATTCCATGCGGATGCGATCGCCGAGCAGGGCGCCACCGGTGAAGGGGCTGGTGGGATCCACGGCCACCACGGCGACGCGGAGCCCCGCCTGGCGGTAGCTGGTGACCAGGCGCTCGACGAGGGTGGATTTGCCGGCCCCGGGCGGGCCCGTGATGCCGATCCGCCGGGCGCGGCCAAGCAGCGGATGGACGTCAGCGAGCAACCGCTCGAACCCGGGACGCCCGTTCTCGACCACCGAGATCGCGCGGGCCAGGGCGGCGGTGTTGCCGGCCCGAAGTCCCGCGAGAAGAAGGTCGGGATCCATGTCGGAAAGGTCGCCTGTGGAGAGGGCGGAGGCAAGCCGAACCCGCCGCGCCGCAGGTTCTTGCAGCGCCCTAGGTGACGCCCTCCTCATCCACGTGCAGCTCCTTTTTGGCGGCCCAGTGGATGACGAAGACGATCAGGGCGCCGACCACCACGGCCCCCAGCAGCCACCGCTCCAGCCGCCGGACCTTGCCCAGCAGGACCGTGGCGCTGCCACTCACCGCGTAGCCGAGGGCAGTGAAGACCAGCGACCCGAAGAGGCAGCCGATCCCGTCGATCAGCAGAAACCGGGGCAGCGACATCCCGTTCAGGCCCCAGAACACCATGCTGGCGGCCTTGGTGCCGTAGACGAACCGCGAAGCCACCAGCTCGGCGGCGCCCAGACGCCGGGCCAGGCCCTCGATCCGGTGCCCGAC
>JBBRGH010000348.1:0-3834 GCA_038240915.1 Gemmatimonadales bacterium
AGCGGGGCGATCCCGCGGCGGCCGGGGCCCTGTTCGCGGCCCTGTACGAGGAGCTGCACGCGATCGCCGAGCGCCAGCTCCGGCGGGGCGGCACCGAGCTCACGCTCGGCACCACCACCCTGCTGCACGAGGCCTACCTCAACATCGCCGAGCGCGAGGGCGCCTCGTTCGTGAGCCGGGGCCACTTCCTCGGCTACGCGGCGCGGGCGATGCGCGGGCTCACGATCGACTACGTCCGCCGCCGCCGGGCCAAGAAGCGGGGCGGCGAGTTCCAGATTACCACCTCCGGCGTCGAGCAGGTGGGCGGAGACAGCGCCCCGGCCGAGTCGCTCGAGCGGGTGAGCGCGGCGCTCGACACCCTGGCCACGAGCGAGCCGGACCTGGCGCAGCTGGTGGACCTCCACTTCTTCTGTGGCTTCTCCTTCGCCGAGCTGGCCGAGCTGCAGGGCGTCTCCGCGCGGACCATCCGGCGGCAGTGGCGCAGCGCCCGCCTGCTGCTGCACCGAACGATGCAGGACTGATGACGTCGCCCGCCCTGCCCATCACATGACCGACCGTTCGCCCGACCTGATCGGCCGATTGCGCGGGCTGCTGGATCAGGCCCTCGATCTCGGGCCCGACGAGCGCGAGGCGTGGCTGGCCGAGCTGCGGCGGACCGCGCCGGCCGACGCGCGGGAGCTGGAGGGCCTGCTCGCGGCCGAAGCATCGCTCGACTCAGAGGGGTTCCTGGAAACCGGCGCCGGCGCCGCGCCGGTCCCGGGCCTCGCCGGCTGGCAGCTCGGCGGCTGGACGCTCGAGCGGCCGCTCGGGCAGGGCGGCATGGGAACGGTGTGGCTCGCCCGCCGGAGCGACGGCCGGTTCGAGGGGACGGCCGCGGTCAAGCTGCTCAACCTCGCCCTGCTCGATCCGCTCGGCGCGGCGCGATTCCAGCGCGAGGGCACCGTGCTCGCGCGGCTCAACCACCCCAACATCGCCCGACTGCTCGATGCGGGCGTGACCGCGGGCGGGCAGCCGTACCTGGTGCTCGAGTACGTCGAAGGCGAGCGGATCGACCGCTGGTGCGACGGGCGCACGCTCCGGCCGGAGGCCAGGCTGCAGCTGTTCCTCGGGATTCTCGACGCCGTCGCCCACGCCCACGCCAACCTGATCGTCCACCGCGACCTCAAGCCGTCCAACATCCTGGTGACGCCGGCCGGGACGGTGAAGCTGCTCGACTTCGGGATCGCCAAGCTGCTGGAGGACGACGGCGACGACGGCGCGAGCACCACGCTCACCGAAGCCGCCGGGCAGGTGCTGACCCCTGAGTACGCGGCGCCCGAGCAGGTGACTGGCGGCCCGATCACCGTCGCCACGGATGTCTACGCCCTCGGCGTGCTGCTGTACCTGCTGCTCTCGGGCCGCCATCCCACCGGCCAGGGCAGCCGTACGGCCGCCGAGCACCTGCGCCACATCGTGGACACCGAACCGCCGCGCCTGAGCACCGCGGCCGGCGACGGCGGCGGGCCTGCACCGGCCGTTCCCCGCCTGGGCCGGCTGTACGCCGGCGATCTCGACACCATCGTGGCCAAGGCGCTCAAGAAGCGGCCCGAGGAGCGCTACGCCTCGGTCGGCGCGCTGGCGGACGACCTGCAGCGTTACCTACGTCACCAGCCGGTCTCGGCCCGACGCGACTCGCTCGGCTATCGCGCGGCGAAGTTCCTCCGCCGGAACCGGGTGCCGGTGGCACTCGGGGTGGCCGTGGCCCTGGCGCTCGGCGCGGCGGGGGTGCGGGAGCGACAGCTCCGGGGTCGCGCGGAAGCCGAGACCCGGAAGGCGGTGGCGGTGCGGGAGTACCTGGTGAGCGTGTTCGGCGCGGCCGATCCCTACGCCGCGCCGGGCGACAGCGCCGGCGGGATGACCGCCCGGGTGCTGCTCGACCGCGGGGTCGAGCGGATCGAGACCGGACTGGCCGACCAGCCGGAGATCCGGACCGAGCTGCGCGGCGCTCTGGGGCGGATCTACCGCAATCTCGGCGTCTACAACCAGGCTGGCGCCCAGCTCGAGCGGACCCTGCGCGAGCGGCGCGCGCTGCACAGCGGCAACGATCCCAGCGTGGCCGAGGCGATGGACCAGCTCGGGCTGTTGCGGATGCAGCAGGGGCGCCTGCCGGAGGCGGACACGCTGCTGACCGGCGCGCTGGCGCTACGCCGGCGGCTGAAGGGCCTCGACCAGGACGCGACGGCCGAGAGCCTCGAGCACCTGGCCGATCTGCGGTACAAGCGGAACGACTATGCCGGGGCCGAGCCGCTGCTGCGCGAGGCACTGGCGATCCAGGTCCGACTCACCGGCGACAGCAGCCTGGCCGTGGCCACGGCCAAGCTGGCGGTGGCCGAGCTGCTCCGGGCCAAGGGCGCGAGCGCGGAGGCGATGCCGCTGTACCAGGAAGCGCTAGCGATCCGGCAGGGCCGGCTGGGGGAGAATCATCCCCTCACCGCCGAGGCCATCGGCAGCATGGCCAGCGCGGTGGAGGCGCTGGGCCGGCACGACGAGGCCGAGCGGCTGTTCCGCCGGATGATCGCGGCCCAGCGGCGGGCGTTCGGCAATGGGCACCCGACCCTGGCCTCGAGCCTGAACGCGCTGGGGCAGATGATCTACAAGGCGGGCGACCGGGCCGACGAGGCGGAGGGATTGCTGCGCGAGGCGCTGGCGATCAACCGGCGGGCGCTGGGGGAGAATCACCCGGCGGTGGCGGACAACATCGGCAACCTGGCGATCATCGCCCGCGACCGGGGCGACCTGGCCGAGGCGGAGCGGCTGCTCCGGCAGGGCCTGGCGATCGACCGGGCGGTGTACGGGCCGGAGCACGTCAACGTGGGCTTCGATCTGAACGAGCTGGCGGCGGTGTTCCGCGCGCGAGGGCAGCCGGACAGCGCAATTCCCCTGCTCCGGGACGCGCTGGGCCAGTCCCGTCGGCTGGTGGGCGACACGCACCGGAATACGCTCGCGGTGAAGACCCACCTGGCCAAGGCGCTGCGGGAGAGCGGCCGCCTGGCGGAGGCCGAGCCGCTCTTTCGCGAGGCGCTGGCGGGATTCGACCCCGGCAACGCGGACACCCGGGTGCTCCGGCTTACCGCCCAGGTGGGGCTGGGGCGGACACTGACCGGCCGCGGACGGCCGGCGGAGGCGCTACCGCTGCTGGAGGAGGCGGTGCGGGATGGCCGGGCCCAGGTCGGCGCCGACCACTGGCGCACGGCGGACGCCGAGATGGCGCTGGGCGACGCCTTGCTCGGGCTCCGCCGCTATGCCGAGGCGGAGCCGCTGCTGCGACACGCGGCGCTGGTGCTGGATCAGGGCCGTCAGCAGCAGCCGCTGGCGGCGCGGGAGGCGGACGGGATCCTGGCGCGGCTGTACCGGGCGTGGGGGAAGCGGCCGGCTGATCTCTCCACGGAGGAATGACTCATGGACAAGGCATCGCTCGACCAGATGTGGGATCAGTTCCGCCAGAAGTACGGGGTCTACATCCGCCTGCTCGAGGCGATCCCCGCGGACCGATACACCACCTGCCCGGTGGCCGGGATGCGGTCGCCGGCCGAGCTGGCGACGCACGTGTCGGACTCGGTGGTGCGCGGCATCGCCGAAGGGGTAGCGAACGGAAGGATTACGGTTGACGAGGCGGATGAGGCCAAAGTCGCCGCCGAGCTGGGCGACAAGCCGGCGCTGCTGGCCTTCGCGAGGCGGTGCTTCGAGGAGGCGGACGCGGCGGTCGGACGGATCGGGGACGCGGAGCTGGCCGCGATGGTGCCGACGCCGTGGCACAAGACCTGGCCGGGCTACGTCGCCTTCCTTGTAATGCAG
>JBBRGH010000349.1:0-3830 GCA_038240915.1 Gemmatimonadales bacterium
GCGGGAGCCATGGTCGCCCACCAGCAGGATCACCGGTGGCGTCGGCGAGCCTCGGAGCAGGTCGGTCACCAGCGCCAGGACCAGCCGGTCGGCGCAGGTGACCTGGGCGACATAGGCCGCCCGCTGTGCCGGAGTGTCGGCTTCCTGGTCGTCCGGGATGGCCCGGGCCAATGGGCGGCAGTCCCGGTCCAGGATGTAGGGGATATGGGGCAGCAGCAGGTGCGCGAAGGTGAAGGTCGGCGCCGGGTCGGCCGGAACCTGGCGCAGGCCCTCGAACGAGCGGAGGAACTGCTCGGTCATCGGCACCTGCGGCCGGCTGGCCGGCGAGGTGAAGCGGAGCAGCGACGAGCGCAGGAGCGCAAGCCGCAGTTCGGTTCGGCGGGCCTCGTAGCCGAGATCGAACCCCGGATGGGGATCGAACTCCACGTCGGCCAGCGGACTGCTGGCCGTGGCCGCCCACCAGGCCGAGGGGAACAACACGTAGCGATAGCCATGGGCCTTGAAGAACCGGGCAGCCCGATTCTGCTTCACCAGGTAGGTCGGCAGTGCATGGTCGGTGCTGGACGGGCCAAGGTCGGCGGTGAGCCCGGTGAGTTGGCTGAAGTTGAGCAGCGACGAGACCGACAGGTACGTCTGCACGTAGTTGCTGCGCATGTCGCTCGGGACCTCGAAGCCGAGGGTCCGGAGGCTGTCCTCGAACCGCGAGTTGTCGATGCCGAACACCTCGTGCAGCACCCGTGCGTTGGCGTGTCCGTCGAGCACGATCAGATAGATGTCCCGCCGCGGCGTGTTGCGGTCGGCCGGCACCGGTGAGGTGGCCACCGGCGCCGCCAGGGCGTGCGCGAGGCGGCTCCGGGCGACGACGCGCGGACCGCGACCCTCCGCCCGGGCGGCCTGCACCGCCACCAGCACGAGGAGAATCAGACTGCCGCGGGTCAGGAAGCCGCCGAGCAGCGCCAGGCGCTGGTAGGGCTGGTGTACGAGCCAGGCGACCGCGCCGACCGTCGCCAGGCCGCTCAGCGGCATCAGCACCTTGTGCTGGCCGAGGGGGTGGCTGATCCCGACGATCGTGAGATGCGCCGGGACGTAGAGGAAGAACCAGACGACCGCCACCAGGGCGAGGGCCGCCGCCAGCGGTACCGCGCGCTCGGTCCGGTCGACGGCGCGGACCAGAGCGTAGGTGACGGCGATCGCCAGTCCCGTCCCCAGGGCGACCACGGCCAGCACGATCACCAGATCCGACAGGCGGTACTGGCCCGGGTTGTCGGCGGCGATCGCCAGCACCCGCGCGAGGGCCAGGCCCAGCGGATAGAGCAGCGTGCTCACGGCTCGGGCTTCCAGGCGGCGAACGGGCCGATCCGGGCGTCGTGCAACTGCTGCAGGCTGAGCACCATCAGCGCCTCGTCCCAGTGGAGCATGAACTCGTGATGGCGGGCAGCCAGCTGCTCCTTGGAGGCGCCGGCGGCCAGGTCCTGCTCGAAGGCGGCGAAACCGGCGCCGAACCAGGCCCGGCGTTCGAGCCCCATCCAGGTGTTGAGCGGGTAGAGCAGGGCCATGCCGGCGGCGAGGGCGACGGGAAAGGCGCGCCGGAGCAGGCCGCGGCCGTAGAGCAGGGCGGTGAAGTACACGGCGCAGAGTCCGGGCGCGGCCAGCAGCACGTAGCGCGACGGCATCCGGCCGGTCTCGGCGGCGCGGCCGGCCCGGCCCCAGCCGACCGCGACGGCCATCAGCACCACCGCCGCGAAGAACGCGGCCAGGCCGAGGATCCGACGACGCTCCACGGGCCCGGCGTCGCGGAAGGCGATGATCAGCTGTCCCAGCGCGATCAGCAGCACGGCCACGGCCACCAGCCCGAAGAAGAGCCAGCGCTTGGCCGCCACCGGCCCGAGCCCGAGGGCCACGAACTTGCCCGTCGTGGCCAGCGTGGCCCACCAGCCCGGACTGGCCACGTTCCAGGGCGAGGACTCGTAGCCGACGAAGTACAGCCCGCAGAGCAGGAGGGCGAGGCCGGCGGCGGCCACCGGCAGAGAAGCTCCCCCGCGCGGCGGGCCGTCCCCCGGCCGGTGCCAGACGGCGTACGCCAACCAGAGGCCGAGCGTGGGACTGAAGAGGAGGCCGTTCGCGCCGGACAGCGGCAAGCCGACCAGGGCCGCCGCGGCGATCGCCGCCGCTGCCGGCGACGGCGCGTCCCGGCTGGCCACCATCACCAGCAGCAGTACGCAGGCGAGCACGGTGGGCAGGACGAACTGGATCTGCCAGGCCCAGATCAGATTGTCCCAGTTGCCCAGGTGCAGCAGGAGGAGCGGGAAGAAGGCGTCCGCCAGGCTGGTGCCTCCGCCGCGGAGCCGCCGGGCCACCAGGATCATGGCGGCCGCCGCGGCGGCCACGGCCAGGGCGTCGAAGATCATCGTCGCCCGGAAATCGCCGGCGGCCCGGAGCAGAACGAGGTTGACGAGACGCGGCAGCGGCAGCCGGTGCTCGCTGTTCTGGCTCCAGAGCCAGCGGGGAAGATCGGCCTCGTGGCCCGTCATCGGGCCCACCATGAGCCAATCCTCTTCGAAGGGGACGTTGCGGCCGTCTCGCGCGATGGCGAGGAGGATGCTGGCGAGGCCGACGAACCACACCAGCCAGACTCCGGCCGCCCCCCACGGGCCACCGCGGGCCGGGGTGGCCGCGGCGCCGGCGCGATCAGCGCTCATCCTCGGGCCTCCACCGCGGGCGGGGGAGCCGACGCTTCCTCCAGCGCGCGCACCGACAGGAAGTACAGCAGCAGCATCCCTGGCCACACCTGCAGCACCAGGCGGTCGAGCGAACTCGCCAGCAGCCGCGCCAGCTCGTCCGCCATGCTGACGAAGACGACGAAGTGGCCGGCCAGGAGCAGAGCGACCGCGAGCGCGCCGGTCGCCGTTGCCCGGCGGGCGGCGGCGTCCCGGGTGGGGCCGAGGGCGAGGAAGTAGGCCGTCAGCACCCAGACCGCGCTGCCGAAACCGTTCGCCCCGAACGAGGTCAGATGATCGAGGTACTGGCGCAGGGTCAGGACATACCGATCGGGCGAAGTGATCCGGCCCAGGGTGCGATGCACCCCGAGTGTAGAGAGAAGATCGTTGGGCTGCGCGAAGGCGACCTTGAAGACCGCGACCATTAGGAGCAGCGGGAGCAGGCCTGCCCCGAAAGCACCCAGCCGGCGAAGCGCGGCCCGCCGGTCTGCGCCCCAGCCGGTGAGCAGCAGCCCGGCTGCGATGGCGAGTGTGAACAGGAGTCCCTCGTTCTTGGTCCAGATCGAGAGTCCCGCCGAGAGGCCCGCCAGCGCGGCGAAGCGCCCTGTGCCGCCGCCGTCCCGCGCGTCGAGCGCGAGGCAAACGAGGGTGGCGAGAAAGAAGAAGGCCAGCGGCACGTCGGCGTACAGCGCGGTGCCGTGCCGCAGGAAGAACGGCGTGGCGAGGAGCACCAGCCCCGCCAGCAGGCCCTGGCTGGTGGTCCGGAGGGCGGCCAGCGCGCTCACGAGCAGCGCCACCGACGCGAACGTGAAGGTGCCGGCCACCAGCGCCGGACCGGCCAGGGTCTCGCCGCCGGCGTAGAGCCAGGTCCGGGCCACCAGGGAGGCCACCAGGGGCGGGTAGTCGGGGTGCGACCAGGGGAACGTCCCCGCGAAGGCGCGGCGCCATCCCTCGCCGCCGCGAAACAACATCCGGGCGCGGAGATCCCAGTTCATCCAGGCATCCCACTCCCCGTGCGGGTGCTGGCGAAGGATCGAGGCGAAGGCCACCACCGCGGCGGCCAGGGTCACGAGGAACCCCAATCCCAGCACCAGCCTGAGCCGCGAGCCCTGC
>JBBRGH010000350.1:0-3829 GCA_038240915.1 Gemmatimonadales bacterium
CTGTCCGAACATGTTCGCGGAGGCAATGATCGTCACCATGGTCACGAAGGACAGCACCGGGCGCATCCCCGGGATGGTCACCGCCCAGAACCTCTGCCAGGCGTTGGCGCCGTCCACCTTCGCCGCCTCGTAGAGCTCCGCCGGGATGTCCTGCAGTCCGGCCAGGTAGATCACTGAGTTGAAGCCGAGCGTCCACCAGACGGTGACGCTGACGAGTGCGACCCAGGCGGCGGGGGTCGAGGTGAGCCAGGCGATGCCGTCCGGGAGGCCCACCGATCCCAGCATCTGGTTGACCAGCCCGATGTTGGCGTCCAGCAGGAACCGCCACAGGACCGCCACCACTGCCACACCCAGGACGTACGGCGCGAAGTACAGCGAGCGGAACAGGTTGCGTCCCCGGAAGCGGGAGTTCATCAGCAACGCCACCGCCAGTGGCACGACCAGCAGCAGCGGGACGCTGGACAGGGTGAAGACTCCGGTGGCCTTCATGCTCTGCCAGAACGGGGCGAAGGTGACCGAGTCCGGCGTGAGCAGCTTCTGGTAGTTCTCCGCCCCGACGAAAGGCTTGCCGGGCAGCGTGTAGTCGTAGTCGTGCAGGCTGATCCAGAAGCCGTAGATCGCGGGGGCTATGACGAAGCCCACGAACAGCACGAGGTACGGCGAGAGGAAGAGCCAAGGCGCGGCCCCGGCTCCTCTGCGCTGATGCAAGGGCGCAGAGGAGCCGTCGAGAGTCCCGCCCGATGTTGCTCCGCCCCCGGGCTCCGCCAATGCGGCTGCCTGCGAGGTGGACATGGGATCAGGCCCCGAACTTCTTCTGGTTGGCCTGCATCAGCTTCGTCGCCTTGCCCGCTGCGTCCTTCAGGGCAGCCGCGGGCTGCTGCTTGCCGAGGATCGCGTTGGCCACCGCGATCTCGAGGGTCTGCGCCTGGACGTCGCCAAGGCCCGGCACGGGTGGCAGGAACCTCATCTGCGCGATCTCCTTGGCGATCGGGCCTTGTACGGCGCCGGTGACCGCCGCGGTCTCACGAACGGACTTGCGCGCCGGGATCATCCCTGCCCCTGCCCACTCTGCCGACTTCTTGCTCATCCAGTCCAGGAACACCTTCGAGGCCTGCAGCTTGTTGTCGTCCTGGGCGGCCTGCTTGGTGAGATAGAAGTTGTGCGAGTTCGCCCAGACGGCGTTCTTGGTGCCGATGACCGGAACCGGCGCGAGGCTGTACGGCAGCTTGGCTGCCTTGAGGTCGTTGATCTGCCAGATCCCGTCCCAGGTGACGGCAAGCTTCTTGTTCTTGAAGGCCACGTACTGCGAGTCGGCGGCCACGTTGTCCGGGCTGTATCCCCGGGTCACCACGTTCCGCATCCAGGTCAGGGCCTTGACGCCCGCGTCGGAGTCGAACGTCGCCGATCCGCCGTCGGCCGCGTACGGCTCTCCCTCGTTCTGCCAGAGCAGCGACAGGAACATCAGGTGGGCCGGCCAGCGGTTCGGCATCCAGAACGGTGAGGGGATGCCCGCCGCCTTCAGCTTGTCCAGAGCCGCGGTGAAGCTGGCGTCGTCCGTGGGCGCGGCCGCGATCTTTGCCTTGGCGAAGTGCTCGGTGTTCCAGTACATGCCGAGCGAGTGGACGTCCAGCGGTATGCCGTACCGGGCGCCCTTGTACTGGCCGGCGTCCCAGACCTCCTTGGTGAAGTCGTCCTGGGTGAGGCCGATGGCCTTGGCGACGTCGTCCACCGGGACGATGACGTTGCGCGCGGCGTTGGTCGCCAGCTGGTCCAGGTGCATGGCGCCGACATCGGGCCCTTTGCCAGCCGTGACCGCCGCGGGCAGACGCTGGTAGTACTGCGCCCACTCGACAGTGTTGCTCTTGACGGTGATCTTCGGGTTCGCTTTCATGAACTCGGCAACCATCCCCTTCATGAAGGGACCGTCACCGCCGGTGAAGCCATTCCAGTAGGACAGCGTGACCTGGGGACCGGTGTAGCCCGCCTTGAAGGTGGATGAGGGCTTGGCGAGCGCGGACTCTGTCGCCGACTTGCCGCCGCCGCAGGCTGCCAGCGCCGCAGTTGCCGCCAGCCCACCACCCAGGCTCAGTATCGTCCGCCGGGTCACGTTGTTGTGGGGGTTGATCGGGCTCATGATTGCTCCTTGCTGGGCTGGGCACTGATAGGACATGCGCGAGTGCTGTAGGGGGACCGGGTCCGACCTACGGGACGGCATCGCGGTAGACGCGCAGGTAGTCGAACGAGGAGGTGGCACCGGCGCCACCGTGCGAGATGAGTCCGACTCGCACGTCGGCCCCGGCCGGGAGGGTCCAGACGCCACCCCTGACCCAGCGGGTGCCGTCGCGACTGGTCCAGGCACGAAGCTCGTGCTCACCGTTGCGAGGGTCGAGGCGATGGGTGAGCCGCAGCCAGGTCGTGGCGGACGGCGGCCCCACGATCGTTCCGCCGTAGACCAGCCGCCCGGCATACGACATCTCCTTGCCGAACTCGGTCTGCCGGGTGTTGAAGATGGCCACGTGCGAGAGGCGGGTGAACAGGTCGTCGTTCACGTAGGCGACGAGGCCGCCCTGCTGAAAGTTGCGCACGGAGTCGATGCCGAGATCGATCCCGAGTCTGGTCTCGGCGGTCCAGTCACCAGGGCCGGGGTCGCGAAGCAGAACGCCCGCTGAGTTGGTGGATCCGGTCAGGTCGGCATCCTGGGTAGGCCAGCGCAACGCGCCTCCTGCCAGACTTGCCGCGCCGTCCTTGCGCACCCAGGTCCAGCCGCCGGCAAGGGCCGGGCCGTCGAACTCGTCGCTGCGGGCGCGGTCCAGCACGTTGGGCACCAGGTCCCGGGCAAGCCGCGAGACCGGTGTGGTCGCTTTCACGATGCTCAGGTTGTCGACCCCCACCCCGCTTGCGCGCGCGAAGGCTCCGCTTTGGCCGCTTTGGCCGCTTTGGCCACCACTGCCACCACTGCCACCACTGCCACCACTGCCACCACTGCCGGCCGGGCCGTGCAAGGCCACCTTCAGGTCAGCGAACGGGTCGCCACGCCGTGCGTGGCTGAGCTGCACCTGGGCGATCCCGGCCAGGATCTGCAGCGAAGCCGAGTGCCATTGCCCGGGTTCGAAGCTGGCCGGCAACGGTGCCTGCGCCGAGCGCAGGACCCGACCGTCCCGGGTCTGACTCAGCCGCACGATGGCTGCGACGGTGTCGATGACAGCGTCCACTCTGTCGCCGTGACCTGTCTTTGTCGTGAGACCGTATGCCGCGCCACCGGATCTCAGGTCCGCCTCGACCCGGCTGTTCCCGGCTGGCGATGGGGCTGTCAACGTCCCCGCCCCGGTGGAACGGGCAAACCTGCCCGACTGTGGATGGTCGTCGAGCGTCCAGGCGCCCCCGCCACGGAACGCTGCCGGGAGGCCGGCGCTGAAGTCCGCGGCATACCGCCCAGCCGTCAATGGTGCGGCAACTGGCCCTTCGCTCGGTCCCGCGCCGGCCCTGACGGCGGGCCAGCCGTCGACCCAGTCGAGCCGGTCCAGCAGCATCGGCCGCTGGTTGACGCCATCAGTGCCGTCCAGGAACGGGTCGGCCCGGTCGATGGCGTGGTAGACCATCCAGTCCTGGCCGCTCAGATCGGTGGCGATGGCGTTGTGACCGGCTCCCACCCACTGGTTGCCGTTCTGCGTCAGTACCGGTGTGCCACCCGCCCGTGACGCTGTGAGCGGGACGCCCTCGCGGTCGACATACGGACCCTCCAGGGTTCGGGAGCGACCGACCTGGACGCTGTAGCCGGTGGTGGGGCCGGCACAGCAGTTGGCCGTGGAGGCGAACAGGTACCAGTACC
>JBBRGH010000351.1:0-3828 GCA_038240915.1 Gemmatimonadales bacterium
TCCGCGGGCAGAACAACGTCCAGGGCTCCAGCGACGTCGGCGCCATCCCCTTCGCCTATACCGACTACCGGCCGGTCACCGACCCCGCCAACCGGGCCGAGTACGCCGCGGCCTGGCAGGTGCCCGCCGAATCGCTCTCGCTCGAGCGCGGCATGATGGTGACCGAGATGGTGCAGGAGGACAGCCCCATCCGGGGCATGTTCATCATGGGCGAGAACCCGGTGATCTCGGATCCCAACATCGCCCACGCCGAGCACTGGGTACGGGGGCTCGAGTTTCTCGGCGTCCAGGACCTCTTCCTGACCGAGACCGCCCGCTGGGCGGACGTGGTGCTGCCGGGCTCGTCCTTCGCCGAAAAATCGGGCACGTTCGTCAACACCGACCGCCACATCCAGCTGACCGAGGCGGCGCTGGATCCTCCGGGCGAGGCCCGCCGCGACCTCGACATCCTGATCGACCTCAGCAACCGGCTCGGCTTGCCCACGCCGTGGGGCGGCCCGGCCGACGTCATGCGGGAGATCGCCTCGGTCACGCCCTCCTGGCGCGGCGTGAGCCACGAGCTGCTCCAGCGCCGGCGCTCGATCCAGTACCCCGTACCGACGGCGGACTCCGAAGGCTCGTCCTTCCTCTTCGCCGACGGCTTCCCCACCGCCGACGGGCGCGCCAAGTTCGTGCCGGTCGAATACCTGCCGCCCAACGAGCTGCCGAACGACGAGTTCCCCTTCGTGCTCAATACCGGGCGCCAGATGTACCACTGGCACACCGGCACGATGACCCGCCGCTCCGAGGGTCTCGACTCGCGCGAGCCGGTGCCGATCGTGGAGATGCACGCCGAGGATGGCATGGAGCTGGGGGTCGGCGAGGGCGACCAGGTCCGGGTCACCTCGCGCCGGGGCAGCATTCTGATCGCCGTCCGCTTCAGCGACCGCCAGGCCCGCGGCCAGATCTTCATCCCGATGCACTTCCGCGAGGCGGCGGCGAACCTGCTGACCAATCCCCAGCTCGACCCGTATGCCCGGATCGCCGCCTTCAAGGTGAGCGCCGTCCGGGTGGAGCCGGCGCACGAGGCCGCCGTGGTTTAGCCGCTCTCGCCGGCGCGGCGGGTCGTACCGGCAGCGGACACGGGGGCGTGACGCGAGTCACGCCCCCGTTACCTTCTCCGCCTTCACCGCCCCTCCTATATTCCGCCCGACTTCATTCCGAGGCTCGATGCGCGCTCTCGTGAAAGCTGCCCCGGGCCCCGGGATGGCCCTGCAGGACGTCCCCGTCCCGACCTGCGGCCCTTCCGACGTATTGATCCGGGTGCATTACGCCGGCGTCTGCGGCACCGACCTGCACATCTGGGAATGGGATAGCTGGGCCAGCAACCGGCTCAAGCCGCCGGTCGTGATCGGCCACGAGTTCGCGGGCGAGATCGTGCAGCTGGGCCGCGAAGCCGAGTCGGCCGGGCTGGTGGCCATCGGCGATCTGGTGACCGCCGAAGGCCACATCGTCTGCGGCCACTGCCTCCAGTGCCGGCTGGGCGCGGCTCATCTGTGCCAGCGGACCCAGATCATCGGGGTCGACCGGTACGGCGCCTTCGCCGAGTTCATCGCCATGCCCGCCTCGAACGTCATGCGTCTCGACGGCATTCCCACCGAGGTCGGGGCGATCATGGACCCGATGGGCAACGCCGTGCACACGGTGCTCGAGGCCGAGGTGCCCGGCAGTACGGTGCTCGTCCTCGGGTGCGGGCCGATCGGCTGCTTCGCCGTGGGCGTGGCCCGCGCGGCGGGCGCCTCCCTGGTGGTGGCCAGCGACTTCAACCCGATGCGACTCAATCTGGCCCGACGGATGGGTGCCCACGTCATCCTCAATCCGGCCAGCGACGATGTGCTCGCCCGGGTCCGTGAGCTGACCCATGGCGACGGCGTGGACCTGGTCTGCGAGATGAGCGGCCATCCGAGCGGCCATGCCCAGGCCTTCGCGGCGGCCCGGCTGGGGGGACGGGTCAACCTGCTGGGCACGCCGAGCCGGACCACCGAGGTCGACTTCGCGCGGGACGTCATCTTCAAGGGCCTCACCCTCTACGGGGTGACGGGCCGGAAGATGTACCAGACCTGGGACCAGATGCGCCGCTTCCTGCAGGCCGGCCAGCTCGATCCGCGGCCTGTCATCACGCACCGCTTTCCGCTCGAATCCATCGCCGAGGCGATCCAGGTCATCAAGGGCGGCCAGGCGGGCAAGGTGATCCTGGAGATCGGCGCATGAGCGCTTCGTTCGAGCACCGGCTCGAGGGCGAGCTGGAGCAGTTTATCCGCGACGGGGTCTACAAGCGGCTCAACTATCTCGACAGCCCCCAGGCGCCGCGGGTCCGGATGGAGGGCCGGGGTGAGGTCATCATCCTGTCCTCCAACAACTACCTCGGCCTTTGCAACCAGCCCGAGGTCATCGCCGCCGGGAGGGCCGCGCTCGACCGCTGGGGCGCCGGGACGGCCTCGGTGCGCTTCATCTGCGGGACCTACACCGTCCATCGCGCGCTCGAGGCGGCCTGCGCCCGCCTGGTCGGGACCGGCGCCTCGCTCAGCTTCGTGAGCGCCTGGAACGCCAACGAGGCCGTGCCCGCCACCCTGCTCGGCGAGCAGGACATCGTGATCAGCGACCAGCTCAACCACGCCTCCATCATCGATGCCGCCCGGCTGGCGAAGTCGATCACCAAGTGCCAGACGGCGGTGTACCGGCACGCCGACCTGGCCGACCTGGAGCAGAAGCTGGCCGCGGCGCGCGACCGCCGGACCCGGATGGTGATCACCGACGGCGTCTTTTCCATGGAGGGCTCGATCGCGCCGCTGCCCGATCTGGTCGAACTCTGCCGCAGGCACGACGCCGTGCTGGTGGTCGACGACTCCCACGCCACCGGCGTCCTCGGCCCGCACGGCCGCGGGACGGCCGAGCATTTCGGGCTGGTGGGTGAGATCGAGATCATCACCTCCACCCTGGGCAAGGCGCTCGGCGGCGCGGCCGGCGGCTTCGTGGCCGGCTCGGCCTCGGCCTGCGACTACCTCACCCAGCGGGCTCGGCCGCAGCTCTTCTCCAATGCGCTCCCCCCCACGGTGGCCGGCAGTGCGCTCGCGAGCATCGAATATCTCGAGGCTCACCCCGAGCGCGTGGCTGCCCTTCGGGCCAATGCTGGATACTTCCGCGACCGCCTGCTCGAGCTCGGGTTCCGCCCGCTCCCCGGCGAGACTCCGATCATTCCCGTCATCCTGGGCGAGACGGCGGCCGCCATCCGGATGAGCGAGCTGCTGCTGGCCGAAGGCGTCTTCGTCACCGGCTTCGGCTTCCCGGTGGTGCCGCAGGGTCAGGCGCGGGTCCGCTGCCAGATTTCAGCGGCGCACACTCGCGAGGACCTGGACCAGGCGCTGGCCGCGTTCGCCAAGGTGGGCCGGCAGCTGCAGCTGATCTGAGCATCCGTCCCGCCCACCCCCCACCCGACAACTGGCCCCGACCTTGCACCCCCACCTCATCCGACGGGTGGGGACGGCCCGCTAACGGCTTATATAAGCTGCTACGCAGCAGGCGGTTAGCTGGGCCAGTGCTCCTCCTCCCTTCCCGCGATTTCCGGCAACATCCCGCATTTTGACGTACCGTGCCGACCGGGGACGCGGCAGCGCCAGGTTCCACCTGGCGGGGACACCTTACGGAGACAGTCCAATGCGCATTCTGAAGCAAAGTCTGGCCCTCGTCGCTCTGGGCAGCCTCCTCGTGGTCGGCTCGGCGGCGGCGCAGCAGGCCGGTACCAGCCCGTTCAAGTGGTACGTCGGTGCCCATGGCGGCGTCACGAGCTTC
>JBBRGH010000352.1:0-3821 GCA_038240915.1 Gemmatimonadales bacterium
TGGCGACCTCGATGCCGCCCTCGATCTCCCGCTCCGCCTCGATGGCGCCGGCCGACAGGGCCAGATGGGCCACCGCCGTGATGCAGGGCAGGCCCAGCAGCTCGGCGACCATCGGGCCGACCTGGTGGTTGTAGTCGTCCACCGCCAGCTTGCCGAACAGGATCAGGTCGTAGCCCCCGGCGCCCAGTTCGGCGGCCAGCGCCTGCGCTACCGCCAGCCCGTCCGGACTTCCCGGCGACTGAAGCAGCACCGCCCGATCAATGCCCATCGCGAGTGCGGTCCGGAGCGTCTCGGCCGCCGCGTCGGCGCCGAGCGCGTAGACCACGGTCTCGCCCGCACCGGCCTTCTCCTTCAGCGCCAGCGCTTCCTCGATGGCGAACTCATCGTAGGGGTTGGGCACGAACTTGAGGCCGACCTCGTCGATCGATTTGCGGTCGGCCGCGATGGTGATCTTCGAGGTGGTGTCGGGTACCCGCTTGAGGCAGACGGCGATCTTCAACACGCGCTCCATGGAAAGTGCCGGGCCAGCCCTGGACAACTGGCGGCAAACCTAGTCGCTCCGTTCCAGGGCCGCCACCGTGCGCACCGGCCGTGACCGCGGAATCCATTGGGACGACATGAGATACGGGCATCCGCGTCGACCAGTCCGATCACCGCGCGCCCGCCACCCGCCGGTCCAGTCCCAACCGCGGCACCCGCCGGCGGTCGTGGCCGGAGCGGGGCGTCCAATCCTCGTCGAAGGGGACCGCGTGGCTGGCCGGCGGCGCGTGACCGATCGAGCCCATCACCGCGTGGGGGCCGCTCTCGGCTCGTTCGGACGGACCCGAGCGCTCCAGCTTCGGTCCCGAGTGGACCGACCGGCGGCCCAGCCGGTCGAGGATTTCGGCGGCCCGATCGCGCCCGCCAAGCCCGAACGCCAGGCCGGCCGCCAGGGCCAGCGCACCCACGACACCGATGAGCAGCGTGTTGATCAGCTCCGAGGCGATGCCCACCTGATTGACCGCGACCACGACCGCGAAGACCCAGACGGCCACCTTCGTCACCAGCGCCAGTGCATCCGGATTGCTGAACCCGGCCTCGGCCGTCGCCCCGCGCACCAGCCGGGCCAGCGCCTTGGCCGCCAGGCCGCCGACCACCAGCACCACCAGCGCGACCAGCAGATTCGGCAACCAGAGGAGCAGCTGCTGGAAGACGGCGGAGACGGCCGGCAGTCCCAGCAGGTCGAAGGCCACGACCAGGGTGATCAGGCGGACGAACCACTTGGCGATACCCGCGACGAACCACGAGGCATCCTGCCGCACGCCCATGTTCCGCACGAAGTCCGCGAATCCCGAGCGGCGCGCCAGCTCGTTGAACTTGATCGCATGGAGCAGCGCGGCCACGCCCCGTGCCAGCAGGCTGGACAGCACCCAGCCGACCACCAGGACCAGCACGCAGCCGACCAGTATCGGCAGCACCGACACCAGCGTGCTGACCGCGCCTTCGAGGGAGGTCCGGATCGTCTGACCCATGGTCTGGATCGGAACTACGATGGACGTAGCCTGCATGTGTCCCTCCGCCTGCGATTCGGATGTGGAGCTGAGATGATGTATATGGCCCTGCCGGTACCCGGGAGCGGTGAGCCCGGTCACCCGGTGGCGGCCGGAGCTTCAGCCGCCGAAGCCGCGCCGGACCACAAGCTTGAGCGCCCGGGCGCCGGCCGGCGTCAGGAAGCGCTCGAGCTCGCCGGTGCGGCGGTTCTCGTTGAACGTGCCGAAGACGGCCGCGTGGGTGTCGAAGATGTTCGTCACCACTGCCGACAGCGCCCAGTCGCCCCGGCTAATGCCCGCGCGCACCGACGCCGTAAAATAGCCCCCAAGCGGTCGGGTCTCGTTGGCTTCGTCCCCGCGGAGCCACTGCTGCCCGGTATAGCGCAGGTCGAGACCCACGTCGGCGCCGGCGGGCAGCTTGACCAGACCGCCGCCCTTGAGCTGGTGGCCCGGCGCCAGCGGGAGCCGGTCGCCCACGGCCACGGCATTGGGTCCGGCCAGCGGCGACGCGGCGAAATCGTCGTTGGCCCGGAGGCTGAAGATGTCCGCCGGGTCGCGGTAGGTCGCCCGGGTGAAGGCGTAGTTGGCGTACAGCGACACCGCCTCGCTCGGCAGCAGCTGAACACCCAGCTCGATGCCCTCGCGCCGGGTATCGCCGATATTGGTGAAATAGCCCTCGAAGACCGCGTTCGCCGACTGGATGAAGGAGATGTCGTCCCGCACGTCGGTGCGGTAGACGGAGGCGGTCACGATCGCCGGACCGCGCACCAGCTGCAGGCCGGTCTCGTACGTGGTCGCGATGACCGGATCGAGCGGCGGATCGTCCCCCAGGACAAACGGGAGCGGGCAGGCAGCGGTTTCGTCGGCGCAGGCCAGCTCCAGCACGGCCGGGGCGCGAAAGCTCCGGCCGACCGAGCCGTACACGCTGGCGCCAGTGCCGAGGTCGACGCTCACGCCGGCGCGCGGGCTCAGGCGGCGAAAGCTGTTGGTGGTGTCCGCGGTCGGATCGAGCTGGTCCTCGAAGGGAATGCGGATGTAGTCGTAGCGAAAGCCGCCCGCGAGGGTCACTCGCCCGAGCCGGTAGTCGCCCAGGGCGTACCCGGCCACGTCCCAGCTCGGGCTCCGGACGTCGGTCGTGAGGCTCCGGTCCGCCGCGTCGCCCGGGTGCTCGGTGAAGAGCTGGATGTGGACCCGGTTGGCCGACGCGTCGGCCCCGGTCCGGAACGAGAAGGTCCCGCGGCCGAGCGGCAGGGACCAGCGCCAGTCGAGATTGGCGCCGACGGTACCGTTGGTGGTGAGCGAGCGGACGTTGTCGTCCGGCGCCTGGTTGACGTTGAACCGCTCGGCGTGCGAGCGGCGGGCATAGGTCGTGAAGGTGCCCAGGCCGCCTGCCACCGGCGCGTAGCCCGACACGGTGCCCTGCAGCAGGTCGAGGTTCTCGAAATCGCCGGTGGTGAAGTTGCTCCCGGGCGACTGGTCGAAGATGCTCTCGGGCAGCGAACCCGCCGTCTCCGCCTTCGACCTGGCACCGAAGGCCTGGACGCTGATGCCCCGGCGCTCGCCCCGGTGGCCGAGATTGGCGAACAGATTGTAGTTGTCGGCGCCGGTGGCCTTGCGCCAGCCGTCCTCCCGCTCGTAGCCGCCGGCCACGTAGTAGTCGGTCTTGCCCGCCGTCACGCCCGAGAGCGACCCCTCCGCCGAGGCGGCGCCGTAGGAGCCGCCCGACAGTTCCAGCTCGCCCTCGAGCGGGCCGGTGCCGCGGCGGGTGATCAGGTTGATCGCGCCGCCGAGTGAGTTGGCCCCCAGCAGCGATCCCGAGCCGCTCAGCAGTTCCACCTTCCGCACATGCTCCATCGGCAGCAGGTCGAAATTCACCTCCGCGGCGTCGGGCTCGTTCTGCCGGACGCCGTCGAGAAACACCGAGACGCCGGGCGGGAGGCCCACCACCGGCCCGACGTTGAAGCCGCGGGTGCTGAGGTTGAGCTTGTAGGCGCTGCCGAGGTCGTCGTAGAGCGAGATGCCCGGCTGGGTGGCGAGCGCGTCGGCCAGGAGCCGGGGCTCCCAGGCGTCGATCGCCTCGCCGGTCACGGTCGAGATCCGGGCCGGGATCCCCGACCCGATGGCGGGTCCCGCCGTGGGCGCGATCGAGCCCACGACCTCGATCTCCTTCAAGGTCACAGCGGTGGTGTCACGGCGCGTCGAGTCGGGCACTTGGGCGTGGAGCGCGCACGGCAGGGCCAGCGCGAGCCACAGGACCAGCGACACGACGAGCGACGCGAAGGGGCGCAGCTG
>JBBRGH010000353.1:0-3801 GCA_038240915.1 Gemmatimonadales bacterium
CCGGTGAGCGGGTCGAGCACGCCGTAGAACACGGTGAAGTACATCTCGGTCGTGGCGAGCTCGGTCGAGAGGCTCTCCAGCAGCGCGCTCAGGGTCTCATCGGGCGTGATCGCCGCGGAGGCGTGGATGCCCGCGGCCGCCATCACCAGTGCCATCACCAGCGCGGCCGAGAACCCGTGCGAGGCCACGTCGCCCAGCATGATGCCGACCCGGCCGCGGCCGAGCCGCGAGAAGGTGTAGAAATCGCCGCCGACCGAGTCGGCCGGGAGGCAGCGGGCGGCCACCTCGGCGTCGCCCTGGAGCACGCTCGGCGCGGGCAGCAGCTTGAGCTGAAGGTCATGGGCCAGCTCGAGCTCGTGGCGCAGCCGCTGCTGGGTCCGGTCGCGTGCGACCAGCCGGGCATTCTCGACCGCGGCCCCGATCTGGTTGGCCACGGCGGTCACCAGCTTCCGGTCGCTCAGGGTGAAGCGGTCACCGCCCAGCCGGTCGGTCAGGTTGATGACGCCGACACAGCGGAGCGGCGAGCCCGGTGCGCCATAGCAGATCGGCACGCTGAGGAATGCCTGGCCCCGGTAGCCGCGGGGCTCGCCGCAGTCGGTGGCCACCGCGTCGGGATGCGACGGGTCGTACGCCACCACCCGCCGTTCGCGGTAGACCCGGGCGGCAACCGAGCATTCGTCGTCCACCGGCACCGGCGCCAGGCCGTCGACGCCGAAGCCGCGCGCCGCCACGGTCCGGAGCACGCCGGCCTCCTCGTCGAACACCATGATCGAGGCCCGCCGCGCGCCCACCACCGTGCTGACCTCGCGGGCGATGATCTGGGTGGCCTCCTCCAGCTGCACCGTCTGGCCCAGGATCTCGCTGATGGCGTAGAGGAGATCGATCTCCTCGTAGCGGCTGGTGAGCTCCTCGCTCAGAAAGGCCCGCTGCCGCTCGGCCTCGAGCAAGGCGGCCACCAGCGGCAGCAGCGCGGCGGCCGCGGCCGGCAGCGCGCGCTCATCCGGCCCGGACAGCTCGAGCCAGAACCCCTCGAGCTCGCTCACCGGCTCCAGCCAGACGGTGCCGCCGGGCGTGGGCGTGAGGCCGGCGGTCCGGGGCACCGGCGGGGCCAGGCCGGGGTCGCTGCCGGCGGCCAGCCGAAGGGCGCGCCCGTCGTAGCGCCACAGCCGCACCCGTCCGTGGACGAGTGCGCCGAGGCCGTCGAGCACGAGATCGAGCCGTCCTACGGACGGCGCAGTGTCATGCAGATGGAGTTCCCTTGCTCGTTGAAGCGGACCTCGTCCACGAGCTTCCGGATGAGAAAGAGGCCCCGTCCGTTGGCCTCGTCGAGCTGCTCGGGGCGGATCGGCTCGGGCACGGCGGCGGGATCGAAGCCGGCTCCTTCGTCGGTGACCATCAGCTGGATCAAGTCGGGGCCGAGCTCGGCCCGCACGTGCACCCACTTGCCGCGGTCCTCGCGGTTGCCGCGCATGATGGCGTTGCTGAGCGCTTCGGAGAGCACCACCTGGAGCCGGAAGCGGGTCTTGTGGGGCGCGTCGTGGCCGGCGAGGCAGTGCCGGGTGACCAGCTCGACCGCTTCCTCGATGCAGGCCACCTCGCTCGGGAGGCGGAGCGTCACCAGGGTGCCGGCGTCCCCTCCGTCCGGGGCCGGGGAGCGGCGGACGCAGAGGCGGAGCGGCGACGGCATCGGACGGCCTAGAAGCTGGCGAGGGCCTGCTGGGGCGTCTCGGCGATGGCGAAGAGCGTGTCCAGCTTGGTGAGCTCGAACAGCGAGCGCAGATCCTCGTTGAGGCCGGAGAGCCGGAGCTCGCCGCCGGCCTCGCGGATCTTCTTGGAGATCGAGACCAGGGCGCCGAGCCCCGAGGAGTCGATGTAGCCGGTGCGGGAGAAATCGATCAGCAGCCGCCGCTCGCCCTGGTCCAGCGCCGCCTGGACCAGGTCCTTGAGCTCCTGGCGATTGCCCACGATCAGCTGCCCGTCCACCTGCACCACCGCCACCCCGCTCGCGTCCTTGGTCTGGCTGAAGCTCATCGATCCGGTCCGTCCTCTCGCGTCGTCAGTCGCACTGCAGTGCCGCCATCGCCGCCACCTCGACAATATCATCGGCTGTGGCCCCACGCGACAGGTCGGCCATCGGCCGGGCGAGGCCCTGCAGCATCGGACCGATGGCGGTGGCTCCCGCCAGCCGCTGTACCAGCTGGTAGGCGATGTTGCCGGCGTCGAGATCGGGAAACACCAGCACGTTGGCCCGGCCGGCGAGGGCCGAGCCGGGCGCCTTCCGCTCGGCCACCTCGGCCACCAGCGCGGCGTCGGCCTGGACTTCGCCGTCGGAAATGATGTTGGGCGCCAGCTCGCGGAACCGGGCGGCCGCCTCGCGCACCCGCGCCACCCGGGTGCCCTCGGCACTGCCGCGGGTGCTGTAGGAGAGGAACGCCACCCGGGGCGAGTCGCCCGCGAGGCGGGAGCGGTCGCGGGCGGCGGCCAGCGCAATCTGGGCCAGCTGCTCGGGCGTGGGCTCGGGCACCACGGCGCAGTCGGTGAAGGTGAGCACCTCGTCCCCCGGCAACACCATGTAGAACGCCGAGCTCACCAGGGTGACGCCCGGCGCCGTGCCGATGGCCCAGAGCGCGGCGCGGATGGTGTCGCGGGTGGGACAGACCGCGCCGGCCACCGCCGCGTCCGCCTCGCCCAGCGCCACCAGCGCCGCGCCGAAGTTGACCGGCATGGCCGCCAGATCGAGCGCGTGCACCCCGTCCACGATCCGGTCGGGCCGGCGGTCGCGGAGGAACTGGGCGATGCGCGGCAGCCGAGGATCGTCCCCCGGGCGGATGCCGGTGCCGCCGAGCAGGATCGGCTCGGCGATCGCCTCGGCGCGGATCCGCTCGGCCGCCGCACGGACGCGGGCATCGTCACCCTCGCAGAGTACGATCCGCTTCCGGCGCTCGGCCGCGCGCGCGCGCAGCGATTCGCGAAAGCTCATCGGCCGTAGCGGCGGGCGAGCGCCGCGGCCACCGCGGGATGGACCAGCGCGCTCACGTCGCCGCCGAACCGGGCCACCTCGCGCACCAGGCTGGAGCTGAGATAGGTGAGGTCCACCGCCGGGACCAGGAACACCGTCTCCAGCGAGGGGTGGAGCTGCCGGTTCATCAGCGCCATCTGGAACTCGTACTCGAAGTCGCTCACCGCCCGGAGCCCGCGGACCACGATCGACGCGCCGACGGTCTTGGCGAACTCCGCCAGCAGCCCGTCGAACGACTCGAAGCCCACCCGCGGATCGTCGCCCACCGCGGCCCGGAGCATGGCCAGCCGCTCGGCCACCGGGAAGAGCGGCTGCTTGGACGGGTTGACCGCCACCGCGACGACGACCCGGTCGGCGAGGGTCAGGCTCCGCCGGATCAGGTCCTCGTGGCCCTTCGTCAGCGGGTCGAACGAGCCCGGGTAGATCGCGGTTCGGGTCATGGGGCGTGGAAGAAGGTGAGGGCGGTGTCGCCATACCGGCGGGTACTGTCCCCGTCCAGCCGCTCGGAGGCGCTGTGCTCGACGGAAAGAATGCGGGCGAATGGGGTCGAGCGGAAGAGTGCCACCAGCCGCGCGGCGTCGTCCCGGGCGTACGGGGGATCGGCCAGCGCGACGTCGAACGCGCCCGCCGGGAGGCCTTCCACGTAGCGAAGCGCGTCACCGCGGTGCACCGTGGCGCGGTCGGCGACGCCGAGCGCCGCGACGTTGGCCTTGAGGGCCTCGAGCGACGGCGGATTGAGCTCGACGAACGTGGCCGAGGCGGCGCCGCGGGAGAGCGCCTCG
>JBBRGH010000354.1:0-3777 GCA_038240915.1 Gemmatimonadales bacterium
TGCCGCGTAGTAGTCGGCGTTAGGAGGATCGGCCTGGCTGAACCAGTCGCGCAGCAGCTCGGCGTAGTGAACAGCGTAGCGTGGATTCATCCACAGATGCGGGTTCGGGTCGCCCGCCGACTCGGGGAAGCTGAAGTCGAAGAGCCAGTCCGGGCGGGTGATCGTCCCGTCACCGAGCTGTTTGATCGGCGTCTCCGGGCGCTTCGAGGCCTCGGCCAGGTCGAGCGTCGGCTGCTCAAGGTGCAGGCCGTTGACCACGATCAGGTCGGCCCTGGCCAGCGTCTGCGCATCCGACGGTGTCGGCTCGAAGGTGTGCGAGTTGGTGGCGTCGGGAATGATCCCGTGGAGCCGGATGCGCGTTCCGCCGATGTTCCGCGCGATCGAGCTGATGGGCGCCACCGTGGTGGCCACGTCGAGCAGGTCCGGCGCACCGGTCAGCTCGTCGGTCCAGCCGAGTGACCCACCGGACGCCGCGCTCGGGTTCGCCGGGCCGCGACTGCAGCCGGACACGAGCACGACCACGAGCAGCGCCACGCCGATCGGCGCACGAGACATCGAAAACCTCCGTGCTGCGCCTCCGGCGACCGGCCGCAGGGACACGCCAAGAGCCTATCGGAATACCGCTAGTGCATCCCGATATCCTTGGGGCGATGGCCTTTCTCGATGCGCTGCGCGCGCGGCTACCCGGCCTCAGCCTTCTGACCGATGCGTCCGACCGCGAGTCGTACCGGCGGGACGAGACGGCGCATCTCGACCCCGGGCTGCCGCTGGCGGTGGCGCTGCCGACCACCACGGAGCAGGTCGCCGAGATCGTGCGCTGTGCCGCAGAGCACCATGTGGCGGTTGTCCCACGCGGCGCGGGGAGCGGCCTCTCCGGGGGATCGGCCGGGATCGAGGGTGCGCTCACGGTGGCGTTCACGCGGATGAAGCAGATCCTCGAGATCGACCCCGCCAACCTGGTCGCGGTGGTGCAGCCGGGCGTCATCAACGCCGATCTCAAGAAAGCCGTTGCGGCTGAAGGTCTCTTCTACCCGCCCGATCCGGCCAGCTACGAGTTCTGCACCATCGGCGGCAATATCGGCACCAACGCGGGCGGGCTGTGCTGCGTGAAGTACGGCGTGACACGCGATGCCGTGCTCGGCCTGGAGGTGGTCCTGGCCGACGGATCGGTGATTCGAACCGGCGGGCGCAACGTGAAGGACGTGGCCGGCTACTCGCTGACGCACCTCTTCGTCGGCTCGCAGGGAACCCTGGGCCTGGTGACCGAGGCGACGCTCCGGCTGCGGCCGGCGCCGCCACCGGTGCGCACCATGCTCGCCTTCTTCGGGTCCCTCGAGGCGGCCGGCGAGGCGGTGGCCGGGATCATCGCCGCCGGTCTGGTGCCGTGCACGCTCGAGCTGATGGACCGATTCACCATCGCCGCGGTCGACGATTGGCACGCGCTCGGCCTGGATCGGACGGCGGCCGCGCTCCTGCTCGTCGAGTCCGACGAGCCCGGCGACGCAGCCGAGGCTGGGCTCGCGGCTGCCGAGCGCGCCTGCCGGACTGCGGGCGCCACCGAGGTCGTTCGGGCCGAGAGCGCTTCGGAGGCGGACTGGCTGCGCCAGCTCCGGCGCCTCGCCTTTCGGGCGCTCGAGCGGCTGGGCGTGTCGCAGATGGAGGATGTCGGGGTACCGCCCTCGCGTATCCCCGACCTGCTGCGCGCCATCGATCGAGTCGCTGCCGATCATGACGTCACCGTCGGAACGTTCGGCCACGCCGGCGACGGGAACCTGCACCCGACCTTCGTCTGGCAGCGCGGCGACCTCGCGGCCGAGGAGCGGGTACAGGCGGCATGCGGCGACCTCTACCGCGCCGCGATCGGGCTGGGCGGCACGCTGACCGGCGAGCACGGCATCGGCGAGACGCGCCGGCAGTATCTGGAGCTGCAGCGCGGCTCCGCCGCAGTCGCGGCCATGCGCTCGATCAAGGCGGCGCTCGACCCGCTCAACATCCTCAACCCCGGTCGCGTCGTGTAACGGCCGGCCGACTTACTACTGCAGGTTTTACGTCCAGCGGGTTGGAGCCCGCATTGGCTGCGTCCCGCCCCGCACGATGACCTGGGGTGATAGGTTGGCCCTGTTTCCGGCCAGCGCGCCTCGCGATGTCGGGATCTGATGACTGTCGGTGATATCCGGGGCGGAGGACTACTTGCCATGCGCCTGGAACGTCTGATCACCGCGGTCGATGCCCACGCCGGCGGCGAGCCGGGCCGTGTCATCACCGGCGGCGTGCTGGACGTGCCGGGCGCCACGATGTTCGAGAAGAGGATCCACCTCGAACGCCACGGGGACCGCCTCCGCCGGCTGATGCTGCGCGAGCCGCGCGGCTATCCGGCGCTCTGCTGCAACCTGGTCCTGCCGCCCACGGATCCCGCCGCAGACGCCGGCTTCGTGATCATGGAGCAGGCCGAGTATCCGGCGATGTCGGGCAGCAATACGATCTGCACCGCCACGGTGCTGCTCGAGACGGGCATGCTGCCGATGCGCGAGCCGGTCACCGAGCTCGTGCTGGAAGCCCCCGCCGGCCTGATCCGGGTGCGGGCCGATTGCCGCGCAGGCAAGGTGACCGCCGTCACGTTCGAGAACGTGCCCGCGTTCGTCGTCGGGCTCGACCTCCCGGTCGAGGTGCCCACCGTGGGGACGGTCAGGGTCGACGTCGCGTGGGGCGGGATGTTCTACGCCATCGCCGACGCCTCGGCGGTTGGGTTGCATCTCACGCCGGACGAAGGCGCCGACATCGTGCGCCTGGGGGAGATGATCAAGGCGGCGGCGCGCGAGCAGGTTCCGGTCGTGCACCCCGAGAACGAGGGCATCTCCGGCGTCTCGATCCTCGAGTTCTCGGCGCCCCCGACGGCGCCGGGCGCAACCCTGAAGAACACGGTCGTGGTGTCGAGCGGCGAGCTGGACTGGGAGCGGCCCAGCTCGTGGACCGGGATCCTGGACCGCTCTCCATGCGGCACCGGCACCTGCGCCAAGATGGCGACTCTCCACGCCCGCGGTCAGCTCGGAATCGGCCAGGCGTTCGTCCACGAGGGGATCCTGGGCACCACCTGGACCGGCAGGCTGCTGCGAACCACCCAGGTCGGGCCATACCCGGCGGTCGTCCCGACCATCACCGGCTCGGCCTGGATCTACGCGCTGACCCAGTACGTCGTCGACAGCGAAGACCCCTTTCCCGAGGGCTTCACGGTCGGCGACATCTGGGGCGGCGCGGGCGGCTAGCATCCCGCCCGCGGGCGCTCCGCAGGAAAGATCACCCCCGGGTTGAGGAGCCCCTGGGGATCGAGGGCCTGCTTGATGGCGCGCATGGCCGCCACGTCCGCCACCCCTCGGTCGGCCTCCAGCCAGCGGGCCTTGGCGACCCCGATGCCGTGCTCGGCGGCAATGCTCCCCTCGAGCTCGATCGCCAGCCGCAGGACGGCCTCGTCGACGGCTTCGTCCTCGGGCGGCACCCCCAGGACGTTCACGTGCAGGTTCCCATCACCGACGTGCCCGTAGAGGATCGTCCGCGCCGTCGGGGCCAGGTTCGAGACCACGGACCGGACACGGCGCTCGAACTCACCCAGGCGAGCGACCGGCACCGCGACGTCGAGCTTGTGCGGGATCCCCTCGGCGTTGACCGCCTCGGTATGGCGTTCGCGCAGCTGCCAGAGCCGATGCCGGCCGTTCTCGTCGCCGGCCACCACCGCATCGGCGGCCTCGATCTCGGCCAGGGCGGCGATGAGCGAGTCGGTCG